>JBDTOW010000626.1:0-3698 GCA_039933075.1 Verrucomicrobiota bacterium
GTTTTGCCCGGAGACGTGACTCAACCGGGTGATCCGATCATTGCCTCCTCCGCGAATAGCCCCGGTTCCGAAGGCGTGGCCAACGCGATCGACGGCCAGCCGACGAAGTATTTAAACTTCGATAGTGGACGAGATGGCGCCAACAGCGGGTTTTCGCCGTCCGGTTTTGTCGTGACTCCATCGGTGGGTCTGACACGTGTGATTGCTCTCACGATGCAGTCGGCCAACGACGGGCCAGAGCGCGATCCAACGGCCATTACTTTGGAGGGATCGAATGACGATTCGATCACGACCTTCAATTCCGGAACCTGGGAAATGATCACAGCCATAACGAATATTCCCGCATTTACGGCGCGGTTCCAAACGCAGCCCTTCGCTTTCGACAACGCCAAGTACTACAAGAGCTATCGCTGGACCGTTACTGAAACGGCCACCACGCCCAACGGCTGTTGCTTGCAAATCGCCGAAGTTGAATTCCTCGGCACTGTCTTGCCGGGAGTCGTGACTCAACCGGGCGATCCGCTCATTGCTTCCTCCGCCAATAGCCCAGGTTCCGAAGGCGTGGCCAACGCGATCGACGGCCAGCCGACGAAGTATCTGAACTTTGACAGTGGCCGGGATGGCGCAAACAGCGGTTTTTCGCCGTCCGGTTTCGTGGTTACTCCTTCGATCGGTGACACACTGGTCACCGCCCTCAGCATGCAATCGGCCAATGACGGTCCCGAGCGGGACCCCAAAGCGATCACGCTGGAAGGATCCAATGACGACGTTGTGACAAATTTCACTGACGGCACTTGGTCAATGATCACAACGATAACGAATGTTCCCACATTCACGGCGCGGTTCCAAACGCAGACCTTCGTTTTCCAAAACTACACACCTTACAAACACTATCGGTGGATCGTTACCGAAACCGCGACGACGCCTAACGGTTGCTGTATGCAAATCGCTGAAGTGGGGTTGCACGGTACTGGCGCTCCCCAGGACGTGACCCAGCCAGGCGATCCCATTATCGCTTCCTCGTCCAACAGCCCAGGGTCCGAAGGCGTAGCCAATGCGATTGATGGGCAGCCGACTAAGTATCTGAACTTTGACAGTGGGCGGGATGGCACAAACGCCGGGTTTTCACCTTCCGGCTTCGTGGTCACTCCATCCATCGGAGCAACCACCATCATCGGTCTGGCGATGGAATCAGCCAATGACGGCCCCGAGCGTGATCCCACCGCCGTTACTTTGGAGGGGTCCAATGATGATACCATCACTTCATTCAATTCCGGCAATTGGGAATTAATCACATCATTAACTAATTTTCCACCTTTCACGGCGCGCTTTCAGAGGAAGGTATTTGGTTTCCCCAATACGAAATCATACAAAAGCTATCGATGGACCGTGACAGAAACTGCAACCACTCCGAACGGCTGTTGCTTGCAAATCGCCGAAGTTGAATTCCTCGCCCTCACATCCGGAGCCGATTGTAATAAGGCTCGTTTCGTAACTCAACCAGTTGATACGCCCGTGGTGGAAGGATCCTCGGCGACATTCTTTGTCACGCTCAACGGTCCGTGGCCATTGCAATGGTACCGCAATGGGCAACCGATCTCCGGCGCCGTTAAGACCACCTATACGACGGACCCGATCACACAAGCGAACGCAACAAATGTTTACACAGCGCAAATCGTCGGCTGCGAGGCTAGCACACCAGTCAAAGCTGTGCTGTTTCAGCCTTCGTCCACCAAGAGCATCGGCATCAGCTTTGCCGGCGGCGGCGCCAATGGCGCTCCCACGTCGATGAACACGAATGACATCACCGGCGTTCAACTGCAGGCGTTCTGGAATAATGCGTTACCTGCAAGTGCGGATCTGCCGGATCTTAGTGCTGACCCTCAGGTGCCCTTCGTAGACAGCGACAACCAACCCACCACGATCACCTTTACCTATGCTACCTCCGGTACTTGGGGTGCTGGGACAGGGATCGATTCTGCCGTTCAGCGAATGCTGAATGGTTTGATTCTGGACACTCCGGCCGGCGATCCGGCCACGCTTACCTTCAACAACGTGCCAGATGGAGCGCACACCATCCTCGTGTATGTTGTTAGCCCTCCGCTACAGTTCCAGGATGCGAATTATAAGATCACCGGCACTACCGAACAAACTTACTACATCCGAGCGATGAATTCGGATGAATATAACGCCGCCCCGGGCTTCTATCGCGGGTCGAGCACAGATCCAAACAATCGCACCATAGCCAACTTCGTCCGTTTCGAGAATGTGCATCCACTAAACGGGACGATCACTCTGTCCGTGGATACCATCACCACCGGATACGACCGTGGCACCGGTGTCAATGGCATTCAGTTGCTTCTGAATGCAGCACCAGCGGGAACGCCGCCATCAATCACCGCTGCTCCGCAGCCGACAGTCGTGACCAGCGGAGGGACGGCGAAGCTGTCCGTAACTGCCACAGGCGCCAACCTTACCTATCAATGGCGCAAAAATGGCAAGAACCTGCCGAATGGCGGAAATGTCAGTGGAGCGACCTCATCAACGCTAACGATTGGCTCGTTCGGCGACGCGGATGAAGGAATCTATAGCGTCGCGGTGTTTAACCCGGCCGGCAGCGCCTTGAGCAAAAACGCTTCCGTGCGGCTCTCGAAGTTCGATATCAATGAATCCCTCGTCGCATATTTCAAATTCGACGAGACCAGCGGTGCGACCGCGGCCAATTCAGCCCCGGGTGGCGTAACCGGCACGGTGAATGGCACTGCCGTTTGGGGAGCCGGCAAGATCGCCAACGCTCTGACCTTCGATGGCAGTTCAACCTACGTGCAAGTGTCCGACTATACCAAGGCACAAAAGCAACTCGGTGTTTCCGGTTGGGTAAACGTGGCCGCTGGTACTGCGGCCGATGTGGCCTTCATCCGAAATGCGCGAGGGGCCCTCGCTGTGGGCGGCAATGCGGCTGGGCAATTTGAACTTGGTCTCTCTGCCAACGTGGACGACGGCACAGTTCACTTGACGGCGGCAATTGGGGCAGGACCCAACATTGTTCGAGCCACAGCGCCGGGGGTCTTTACTCTGGGCTCGTGGCAACAGGTTGCCTTTAGTGCCGACGGAGCGCAGTTGCGGCTCTATGTGAACGGCCAGGAAGTAGCCTCTACCGATTATGGGGCCGCCATCAATCCTCCCAATATTCCCTATCTGTCTATTGGAGCTCGGTTGAACCTGGCAGACCCGACCGATCCCACGAGCGCCATTGGACCTGACTCCACCGCACCGAACTTAATGAGTGGTCCAATCGATGACCTGGCTGTCTGGACGAGAGCTTTGTCGGCTGACGAAGTTGCCAAGATCTTCGCCGCTGGTAGTCAAGGCAAGGCCCTGACAACGGTTGTAGTCGACCAGCAGCCACCGCCGGGCGATCTGGAGTTCAATGACCCGGTGCTTCAAGGCAGCACATTCAAGATATCGTGGACCGGAACTGGCAGACTGCAAGAATCGAGCACGGTCAACGGAACGTACACAGATGTTCCCGCCGTCGAGGTGAGCAATAATTCGTATTCAGCGGACGTGAAGACCGAAGGTCCGACGAAATTCTACCGCTTGATCCAGTAAACGATAACTGGATTCGTAAAGAGACCGGGTGCTTAACCCGGTCTCTTTTTTTTTTACGGCTATGGATTCAATCTATCCGTTGGAAT
>JBDTOW010000627.1:0-3697 GCA_039933075.1 Verrucomicrobiota bacterium
GCTCGTCGTCGATTACACCGGCATCTACAAGGCGGACATCGGCATCAAGGACGGACTCATCTCGGGGATCGGAAAAGCCGGCAACCCGGATGTGATGGCGGGTGTGACACGCGGCATGATTGTCGGAGTCACCACGGAAGTTATCGCTGGCGAAGGGCTGATCATCACGGCTGGCGGACTCGACACCCACATCCACTTCATCTGTCCGCAGCAAGCTTACGAAGCCATCGCTGCCGGACTCACAACGATGGTGGGAGGCGGCACGGGTCCGGCGGTCGGGACATGCGCGACTACCTGCACTCCCGCGCCCTTTTACCTCCGTGCAATGTTGGAAGCAGTCGACAATTTGCCGCTCAACTTCGGTTTCACGGGGAAAGGGAACACGGCGTTGCCGGCGGGACTGCCCGAGCAAATCAGAGCCGGCGCGATCGGTCTGAAGCTGCACGAAGATTGGGGCACGACTCCGGCTGCAATTGATTGCTGTCTCCGCGTGGCGGACGAACACGATGTGCAGGTGACTATTCACACCGATACGCTGAACGAATCCACGTTTGTCGAGGGCACGATCGAGGCGTTCAAAGGCCGCACCATTCACACTTATCACAGCGAAGGCGCCGGCGGAGGTCATGCTCCAGACATCATCCGAATTTGCGGCGAGCCGAATGTCCTCCCAAGTTCGACCAATCCGACGCGGCCCTACACCGTGAACACCATCGATGAGCATCTCGATATGCTCATGGTGTGTCATCACCTCGACCCAAATCTGCCCGAGGACGTCGCGTTCGCGGAGAGCCGCATTCGCGGCGAGACCATCGCAGCGGAAGATATCCTGCATGATCTGGGCGCGATCAGCATGATGTCGAGCGACAGTCAGGCCATGGGCCGCATCGGTGAAGTCATCACGCGCACGTGGCAAACCGCGGACAAGATGAAACGTCAACGTGGCCGTCTCCCCGGTGAAAATGGCAGCAACGACAATCTGCGTATCAAGCGTTACATCTCGAAGTACACGATCAATCCCGCCATTGCCCATGGAATGAGCCACGTGATCGGTTCGATCGAAGCCGGCAAAGTCGCCGACCTCGTCTTGTGGAAACCGGCGTTCTTCGGCGCGAAACCGGAAATGATCATCAAGGGTGGCGTGATCGCCTGGTCGCAGATGGGCGATCCGAATGCAAGTATCCCGACCCCGCAGCCGGTTTACATGCGGCCGATGTTTGGCAGTTTTGGCCGCGCACCCGGGCTTTGTTCCCTCGCGTTCGTGAGCAAGCTTTGCCACGAGGAAGGCGTGGCCAACAAATACGGGCTAACCAAGCGTATCGAAGCGGTGCGTAACTGCCGCAACATCGGCAAGAGAGATCTGAAATGGAACGACGCGCTGCCAAAAATCACCGTCGATCCTGAAACCTACGAAGTGCGCGCGGACGGCGAATTGCTTACGTGTGAGCCAGCAAAGGTGCTGCCCCTGGCGCAGAGATACTTTCTTTTCTGAGATGAATCGCAGGGACGCCCAGCGCAGTAGGGCCGCAACCCACGCAACTTCCTCTCCTCCATCCGATGGAGGAGAGGGTTGGGGAGAGGAGGCACGTTGGTTTCTTTGGATTAACCTTCATGGGTCCTCTCCCCGCTCGTCCGTTTCTGGGAGAGGTTGCGCAAGCTGAGAGAACTTTTATGCAGAGTAGCACAGAGATACAGAGCACTGCAAAAGATCGTGGTTTGCAACCCGCCCTTGCGTCGCCGCGTCTCAGCGATGCGAAGGATTGGCTTCTTTGGCAACTCGCCGACTCAGCATTTCCAACCGGCGGATTTACGCATTCAGGCGGACTGGAAGCCGTCTGGCAACATCGCGAAATCACTGGCGGTGAAGATTTGTTTCAGTTGCTGGCGGTGGCGCTTCAACAGATCGGCAACAGCACGCTCTTGTTCGTCGTCGCGGCGCATCAAGGCACGCCTTCTTTCGCCGAACTGGATGGTCTGTGCGAGGCATTCACATCCAATCACGTCGCGAACCGCGCGAGCCGGTTGCAGGGCCAGTCGCTGCTGGCTTCGGCTGAACGCAGCTTCGCGACTGAAGCCCTCAAGCAATTCCGGGCCTCAGTCCTGGAACAGCAATTGCCGACACATCTGGCGCCAGTCTTCGGAGCCGTCGGCCGCGCGCTGGGACTCGAACGGCCGGCGACGGTGCGCCTGTTCCTGTTCACCCAACTGCGCGGTTTGATCTCAAGTTCCGTCCGGTTGGGTGTCGTGGGTCCTTTCGAAGGACAGTCGCTTCAACATCGGCTTGGCCCGCACGCAGAACGGATCGCGCAGGACTGCGGAAGCCTTTCTCTCGAAGATATTGCGCAAACTGCGCCACTCCTCGACCTGTTTCAGGCAACGCAGGACCGACTCTATTCACGATTATTTCAAAGCTAGCTCTCTCCATGAATCACCACTATCCAGACAAGCACGACCACGGAGCGGCCACCCATACCCATGAACACATGGATCATCCCGGCAATTTTTACGAGCGCGATCGGCCGCTGTCACGCGACTTGTCTCAGCGCGCATTCACGGTGGGCGTTGGTGGGCCGGTCGGCAGCGGCAAGACCGCATTGATGCTCCAGCTCTGCAAGCGGTTGCGCGAGCGGCTGAGTGTGGCGGTGGTGACGAACGACATTTTCACAAAGGAAGACGGAGAGTTTCTGGCGCGAAACAACGCGCTCGAAGCCGACAGAATTCGGGCCGTGGAGACGGGTGGTTGCCCGCACGCGGCTATTCGAGAGGACATCTCCGCCAACCTGCTCGCGCTCGAAGAACTGCAGCGCAATTTCAAGCCCGACCTTTTGCTCATCGAATCTGGAGGCGACAACCTGGCCGCGTGCTTCAGCCGTGAACTGGCAGATTACACAGTTCAAGTCATCGACGTTTCCGGCGGCGACAAGATTCCGCGCAAAGGCGGCCCCGGCATCACGCAGTCCGACCTGCTTGTGATCAACAAAACGGACTTGGCCCAAGCTGTGGGAGCGGATCTCGACATCATGGCGCGCGACTCAAAAAAGATGCGCGGCAACGGGCCGTTCCTATTTGCGCAGGTGAAACACGGAGTTGGTGTGGACGAGATCATCGAGCACATCATTCACGCATGGCAGCACGCAACCAATACCGAGCATCCCCATCCCGCAGAAAACTCTAGTGTCCAGGCTCAGGCCCACCGAGGTTGAACGTCGGAGGCCAAACGCGTTCGGTTACGTCTTGGTTTGTTGAGAATTGTCAACACTCGGCTCAACACAAGCAGAATTCCGTGCAGGTTCCCATCCTTGACCCCAAGGGGAGAAACGGCGATAGTGTTTCTAGTCGTTTCGGGGGCGTACTGGTTTCGACTTGGAAAATGCGCCAGAGGCGGCATGCCGAGGATGGTTCGTGGGCCTCGTAAATCATCGGACCAAAAATAACTGCTAACCAAGAATTAGCTCTCGCGGCCTAATGCGCCGCGACGTTCACCGCCGGACACCTGCTTAGGTGGATGAACGCTACAGCAGGTTAGGTCGGCTGCGGAGACTGCGCGCAGTCGATTGAAATAATTACATGCGGACTAGGCTGGGCGAATCGCGTCAGATCGTTATCGCACGGCAGAAAACTCTCTTCTGACTAAGCATGTAGTCGCGGCTGGTTTGTTCGCCAAGGACGCGGGTTCAACTCCCGCCGCCTCCACCAT
>JBDTOW010000628.1:0-3697 GCA_039933075.1 Verrucomicrobiota bacterium
GCCTTCGATCATGGCCGGTCCGCCCATGCCGATGCTCGAATTTTCGGTGGATGGAATTGACCTGGGTCAAACCATTGAGATCCCCGCTCCACGACCAGTGAAAATCAAAGCGAAAGGCTGGTCGCAGCACCCGCTGGAGAAACTGGAGCTGATCTACAACGGCCGCGCTGTGATCTCTGGCAAACTCAGCCCCGATCGGCTGTCGGCTTTCATTGAGGAAGAGCTGCCTCTCACAAGCAGCGGTTGGATTGCCTTGCGGGCTGCGGGGCCGGCGCCGGCTAATCACATCGGTTCAAGCCTGAGCGCCCACACAAGCCCCATCTACGTCGAGGTAAAAGGCCAACCGCTCAATGCAGCGGACGACGCCCGGTTCTTTCTTGCGTGGATTGATCGACTCGAAGCCGCGCTGCGCAAGCGCAACCGAATTCCCACCGGCATGGATCATGTGGAAATGCAACTTGCGGCCGCCCGCTCGGTTTATCAGAAGATCGTCAAAGGCGATAAATCATCAGCTCGGTAGCAACGCAGTTTAGGTCATGGTTTTCACCACTCAGGTTTTCGTCTTCTATTTTCTGCCGCTGTTTCTGCTGGTTTATTACAACCTGCCTTATGCCTGGCGCAATGTCTGGATCACGCTGGCCAGTTATGTTTTTTATGGCTGGTGGGAGCCATGGTTCGCCGGCCTCATGTTATTCACGACCGTCATGGACTTCACTTGGGGCAAGGTGATCACCCGGCCCGGCGCCACTCCGCTTCAGCGAAAGCTCGCGGTGGTGGCCTGTGTGGTGACGAATCTGAGCTTCCTTGCATTCTTCAAGTATTACATGTTCGCCGCCGAGACGTTGAACCAAGTCCTCGCAGCGGTCGGGGCTGAGCAGTTCCGCGTGCTGCAGGTGGTCCTCCCCATTGGCATTTCGTTTTACACGTTCCACTCGCTCACCTACATCCTGGATTTGTATCGCGGGGACGCCACGCCGGCAAAGTCGTTTTCGGTATTCTCGGCGTTTGTGGCGTTGTTTCCGGACCTGGTGGCGGGGCCGATTATCCGTTACAAGACGCTGGCCGAGCAATTGCATGAGCGGGAACACACGGTATCGCGGTTTGCCTCCGGCGTGGCTCTCTTCATGGTTGGGTTTGCGAAAAAGATTCTGCTGGCCAATCCGTGCGGACAGGTGGCGGACGGGGTGTTCAGCGCGGCCTCTCCGTACGCGCTCGATGCCTGGGTCGGGGTGCTGGCTTACGCGTTCCAAATCTACTTCGACTTCTGCGGTTACTCGGACATGGCCGTGGGGCTGGGGCGGATGATGGGATTCGAATTCCTCAAGAACTTCGACGCACCGTACCGATCGGAGAGCATCACGGAGCTTTGGCGGCGCTGGCACATCTCGTTGTCGAGCGTCTTGCGGGATTATTTGTATGTTGCGCTGGGCGGCAACCGGAAGGGAGAAGGGCGCACTTACTTCAATCTCGCCGTGGTGATGGTGCTGGGAGGCTTGTGGCACGGAGCGAAGTGGAACTTTGTGGTGTGGGGCGCCTTCCACGGGCTGCTCCTGGCCGCCGAAAGGTGGCGGGGCAAACGGAGCTTTTATTACGCGCTGCCGCGGCCGGGGCGGATCGGTCTGACCTTTCTCCTGATGTTGTTCTCGTGGGTGTTGTTCCGGGCGGACAACCTGACCGCGGCGATGGATTACTACCAAGCGATGCTCGGCCTCGGCCCGGCAGGGAACGTCGCACCGTTGCTTGCCGCCACAATTTACACGCCGTATCACCTGCTCATTCTAGCCATGTGCGCCGGGCTGGTATTCCAACCACTGCAGGCATACGACTGGGCGCAGTCGCCCGTGACGTGGGGGCGGACCGCTTTGCTGGCGCCGCTGTTCGTCTTCTCGCTGATGGCGATGTTCTCGCAGGACTTCAACCCGTTCCTCTATTTCCAGTTCTGAGTAGCCATGAACCGTCTCCGCGATCCCCAGTGGTTTCTGATCCTGTTGTTCCTTGGGATTATCGGCAGCGTGCCTTTGATCCAAATGCTGGTCGAAGCCCGCCAGGAGGACGGAGTTCGAGCGTTCGAGGTGTTCAGCCAAGCGCCCACCGCGGCCAACTTGCGCGCGTATGAGCGAAGCCTGGATGCAGCCAATTGGGCGGCGCGCCTGAGCCGGCCTTGGATCCAGTTCGCGCAGTTCGAATGGCTAAAAGACGGCGGCGCAAAGGTGGCCATTGGAAGGGCGGGTTGGTATTTTTACAAACCGGGTCTGAATTACATGCTGGCTCGGCCCGATCGGGCGAAAGCGGCCAGCGCCACGAATGATCCGCTCGCGGCCATTGTGGGTTTTCGCGATCAGCTTGCGGCGCGGGGCATCCGGCTCGTGGTCATGCCGGTGCCGAACAAGGAAAGCGTTTATCCGGACCGGTTGACGCCGCGGGCCGAGCGCCTGCGCGGTGTGCTGGCGCCACGCACCCAGGACGTGCTGGATCGGCTTCGCGCGGCCAACGTCGAAGTCATCGACCTGTTCAAAGAGTTTGGCCAGGCGCGGCAACAAACCAATTCTGCATCCCAGGCTTCCCTGTACCTGGCGCAGGATACCCATTGGTCGCCGGCCGGCGTTGAGCTCGCGGCCAAGTCGGTGGCGCGTCGTCTCGTGGAGCTGGGCTGGGTGCGGCCCGGCCAGGTTGATTACAGCGAGCGGTCCGCGCCGGTTCAGCGGTTGGGCGACGTGTTGCGCATGCTCCAAGTGCCGCTGGTCGAGCGCCGCGTGAATCCCGAAACCGTGCCGTGCGTTCAGGTAGTCCGCCGCGACAACAGCGAGCTCTACCAGGAGACTCCGGACGCAGAGATTCTCGTGCTTGGCGACAGCTTCGTGCGGGTCTACCAACGGGACGAACCGGGGGCGGCGGGTTTCGTCGCGCACCTGGCCAAGGAACTCAAACAACCCTTGATGTCATTGGTCAATGACGGTGGAGGATCCACGCTGGTGCGACAGGAACTTCGCGGGCGTCCCGCATTCCTTAAGAACAAGAAGGTGGTTCTCTGGGAATTCGTCGAAAGGGACATCGGACTCGGCCGTGAAGGTTGGAAGCTCGTACCCTTGCCGGCGGCGGTCTCGCCGAATTCGCCTGGCCCTGTCAACAATCCGGCGGATGTGCGCAAGCCAAAGATGCCGCCAGGGTTCAATTAGGCACTAATGTATTGGGTTTGCGACGCTATGGCTCATGGTCTCAGTCTCCCCGGGGACTTGGAGATCAAGAGCGGAGAGTGTGAGGAAGAGCAAGAACGGTTCGAACGGGCTTGATTCATTGGCTGTTCAACAGCGGTCTTTTCCTAAGGTTTCGTTGGCTGATTGAGAATCTCCACCAAGTAGGTTCCAAGATTGTCGGGGAGAGCATTGACAACCAGTCCGGCAATAACCTCCGCGCCCTTCTGCGTATAGTGAAGATAATCTGTGGCACTGAAGGAAATGTAGTCGCTCTCGCTTTTGCCCAGTTGGTTATACAGGTCAATGGTCATTTGGTAGAGATCAATGAGATAGGTCTGCGTTTGGGCCGCCACGTCCCTCACAACGGCACTGCGATCACCGAAGAAGGGATACACCTTCCCCTTGTCATCGAATATCCTATGGTCCCGCGGTGTTATCAGGATGGGGGTTCCATGGAAACCGCGAACGAGCTGAACGATGGTCTTCAAATTGTCTGCGAATTC
>JBDTOW010000629.1:0-3689 GCA_039933075.1 Verrucomicrobiota bacterium
CTCGTTATTCCCTCGAGGCGCCGCGCGTCTCCAAACACGACTTGCCGCGCGACGACCGGCCCGCGGCTGAACTGGTTAGGCTTGCGCAGTTGCTCTCAGGCAACAGAATTGACGAAACTGGCGGCTTCCGCCCGCTCGACGGAGATGAATCGATCGCGCGCTGGAAAAGTCTCAAGAGCAAGTATCCGGCGAGTCTCAGCAGCGCTTCTCACGGGACGTTCACCTGGCACGAGCAGGAAGCTGCTGCCTGCGAACAAGCCTGGAATTGGTGGTCCGCTATTTTTCATCTGGATCGTGCAATCGCCGCCAGACCTGACGATCAATCCCTCCGCAATCGTCGCGCTTACGCTCAAGTTTGTTTGGAACACAGCCGCACACTTGCGGTGGGGCATCTGCAGAAAGCTCTTGTGATTCCTCCCCGAGACCCGGCGGCAGATGCTGCGACGGTTGATTTGACCAGTCATTACAATCGCTCCCTAAAATACCTGAGCTCAGCCATGCCGTCTGGATTGCGGGTCATTGGCGGCACCCCCTTCGATCTCCGCGGGACGATCCGGCTCAGGGGATTGCAAGATAAGGTGGATAGCTCCAGTTATCGTGAACAAGTGACCGGCATCAAGATTGGCCGGAAATGCCGGAGTCTACATTTCCTGCACGCGGCGAAATTCCAAACCAAAGATGGAAACCTCGTGGGGAGTTATCTCGTGCATTATGGCAACAACGAGGTGTGCCGCATCCCGATTATTTACGGGAAAGATGTGCGGGACTGGGAGACCGAAGCGGATGAGCCGCTCACCACTCGCAAATCTCAATTGTTCTGGATTGGCGCCGATCCGCTGGTGCAGGGGAGTAAATCACTCCGCCTTTTCCAGAGTACTTGGGTTAACCCGCTCCCGAACGAAGAACTGGTAAGCATCGATTTTATTTCGGCGATGTCCAGTGCATCACCTTTTTTGGTAGCCCTCACCGGGGATAATTGAGCGCCAGTCTGGCCGCTCATGGTTTGACCGCGGAGAGAGTTAATTCGGGACTCCTCTCCGGAATAGCATCCTGCAACTGGCGGAGATCCCGGTAATCAAGAGCATTAACCACAGCCCTCTCGCCGTCCGGCGACGCCAGTATCTTGGGCCAGCGCCATGGCCAACGTTTAACGTGCCCATCGGCAAACGACAAATTGCAACCTCTATTGTGGCGATCCGCAGGCATGTTCATCCAGTGCGCGCCACCAAATTTGTTATCAGGATCCAACCTGGCTTCCCCTTGTTCTCCTTCATCGCCCGGCGAATGGACGAAGAAAACCCCGTCATCGATGCTGTTCTGATGTTCATCCAGGAAGACGAAATTGTTGACCGGTTTACTAATCTGCGATTCCCGGCTTTTGACCTGTGGATCGAATTTGTTTGTGTTGCCATTCATGTAGAAACTCGCGGAGTAACTTCGCTGCCTTCGTATCCTGCGGCTCCCGTCGACGGTCGAATTGTCTGCCGGGCAATGATAAACGCTCGTTACTTTGATATACGGAAATAAGACGCCATTTCGAATTCCAAAATCGTTCCTGTCCGTGCAGGCGTCTCCCAGGACCCACGCGCCAGAAACCGCGGGATACCCTTGGGGACAGCCATCGGTCCATTCCACGCTCCGCCAGTTATTAGGCGGTAGAATACCATCGTGATCGTCGGCGTACAGGCTCCAGCCAACTTGAAGCTGTTTCAGGTTACTCAGGCATAGAGCGGAAGTGGCAGTAAGCTTTGCTCTCACCGTGGCAGGCAGAAGCAGCGAGGCCAGAACCGTGATGATTGCGATCACCACCAACAGCTCCGTCAATGTGAAACCACGCCCAAACCGATTGCTGTTTGAAACTAGAAGGCGAGATGAGGAAGACATAAACACTCGTTTGTTTTCACGAACGTTATACGGAATTTCTGAAGGCTTTCAAATAGGTGGCAGCTTGTCAACAACAAACTGAGCGGCGTTCAAGGCCGCAAACTCCCTACAAACGATCCGGGCATTTTTCTGGTTGGGTTTTGGGAAACCAAACGCCCGATCTCTTAGCTTAGCTGTACCTCAGATCGGATCGGCACTTCTTCTCGACGAGACGAAAGGGATCAAAGCCCGTTCGCCGCGCTGGTGCCCGCGGGGATTTCAAATTTGTTTTATTCGCTGGCACTTTTTCTCCGCGAAATCCGCATTGAAGAAGTGAGGGCAAAATCCGATTGCAATTGGAGCAACCGAAGATCGCGCCTGAGAACCAAAACCATCATCAACATATTCCAGGACAAAGATATCCTGGAGAGAAAGGTATCGAAATGAAATCATCCATTATCCCCATGTCCGTCGCGCTCGCAGCGATGCTCAGCGCGATTCCACCCAACGTTAGCAGAGCCGACGCGCCCGTGCGTGTCGGAGGTGGAGCAGTAAATATGTTCGTCACGGGTCCCGGCGGCAGTCCGATCCCTCCGCTCGACACGCCGCTGTTTGGCGTGCACTGCCCAGGCTGCCCGATCACGGCGCCGGATGGCCACCAAATCATGCTGGGCGAGTGGGTAAAAGCCCAAATGACTGCAACGGTGAGATGCATCCCCGACGGAACTCACGTTGAGGTACGGATGACCGGTCTAATTCCAAATGGAGTCTATACCATTTGGGTGCTTGTATTTAACGGACCGTTCGACCCTACCTTCTCCACGCTCGTCGGAGGAGGCTCGCTCGGCGCGAACGACGGCAGCCAGAATTCATTCAAAGCTTCCGCAAATGGGCAAGGGCAGCTCGTCGTCAATATGCCCCCAACGACGCTGTTAGCAATACCCTACGACGTGAAAGGCTGTCTGTTGGATGAAGTCGAGGTCCATCTGGTCGGGGTTTATCACTCTGACGGCATGACCTATGGACCAGTTCCGGGTTATGCCCATAGCGCCGAGGTTCAGTTCGGCGTTCCCATCAAGCTCGCGCCTTAACCAGGCGACACGTTCGGATCCCAGCGGGGTCGCCCGGCGCGATCCCGCTGACTAAACGCAAATCTGGCTCACCACAACCCAACCACCTCGAAAAGAATCATGAACTCACAACAACAACTGCAATCGAGACCGCTTCTGCTCCTTCCATGCCTGCTCTCAATTTGCGCGAGTCAGCTTGCGCCAGTTCTGTTTGCCGTGGAACTCGGCCGCGAGGTGGCAATCACCAGACATCTTCAGGACGGCGAAGAATTCAGTTTGCCCGTTCGCAAGCTCATCGAGCACGGCCAAAAGCTTTTCACGGCCAATTGGACCATCGAAGAAGGTGGCGGCCGTCCGCTAACCAAGGGCACCGGCGCCGCCCTGACCGACCCGAGCAAACCGTTGGTCTTCCCACACAATTTTAATCGCGTCTCCGCCCCGGACGCCAATTCGTGCGCGGGCTGCCACAACGCACCCTTCGGCGTTGCCGGCGGCGGTGGCGATATCGTTGCCAACGTCTTTGTCCTCGGCCAGCGGTTCGACTTCCTCACGTTTGACGGCATCGGGCTGGCGACGGAGAACTCGCTTGATGAGCTAAATTTTCCAGTGACACTGCAAACGGCAGCCAATTCCCGCGCTTCTCTCGCGATGGACGCACGATCGCCTACGTGGAGCACCCGTGGCGGTGGGACGACCGCGGCACCATCAACATGGTGACGCTCGACGGCAAGCGCACGGTGCTCAGTGCTGAAGAGT
>JBDTOW010000630.1:0-3685 GCA_039933075.1 Verrucomicrobiota bacterium
CTGATCGAATCATAGACTTTGTCTGGTCCATATTTTCAGGAGTAAAGATGAGGGCCCTCTGGCGCTTGGGCGGCGGTCCTGGAGAATCGGTTTCGTCGTTCGTTAACGCCAAGCTCAATTCTCGTCTCGTGTTATCGAAATTCAATCCATCGTGACTGCGCCGCGGAGCCTCTTCTTTAGCGCTTGGCGTCCCTTGTCGGCGAGCATGCGATCTTTGGCGCGACGGGACCGTTTCTGTTTCTGGCGGCGGATTTTCTCTATTTGCGACCGTTCGGCCTCCACTGAGCCTTTTTGCATCCTCTCGATCTTGTCCAGCAACAGCCGCCGCGCGAAGAACCGATTCAATGCCTGGTGCCGTGTTGTCTGGCATTTCACGCGCAACCCCGTTGGCCGGTGCTGAAGCATGACGCACGAGGAACTCTTGTTCACTTTCTGGCCTCCGGCACCGCCCGATCGGACAAACGTCTCCTCGATGTCGGCTTCGCGCACTCCCAACGCACTCATCCGTTGCTCAAGCTGCGCCTGCTTATCCGGCGAAAGTGACGACGAACTCATGCCTCCAGCTTGGATGATTCGACCGCGGATTGCACTGCAAATGTGGACTGCGGTACTGGGTCATAGCTCCATTTCTCGAGTAAGCTGAGCAGTTGAAACGGGACCTCCAGCCACTTTCATTGACAGACCAGGCGGTTTGTCATACGTGTCGCTTATGTTCAATTGTGTAGCTCCTTTGCAATTCAATCTGCGCCAACGAAACAGGAAACCCATTGCACCGCGCCTGGCGAAAAAGAGCCGGTCTGCATTCGAGATCGGTCTCGCCATTCTCCTGGTCCACACCTTGACTTCGCGCGTTGTCGCTGAGGATTGGTTCCGTTGGCGTGGCCCAAACCTCGACGGCATCTCGACCGAAAAAAGCTGGTCGACAGCCTGGGCGAAGGAAGGACCGAAACAACTTTGGCGGGCGTCGGTCGGCACCGGCTTTTCTTCGGTGTCCGTCAGCAAAGGCCGGGTCTTCACCCTCGGCAATCAGAACGAGACCGACACAGTCTATTGCATCGACGCGAACACCGGTGCGAGCGGCTGGACGAATTCTTATCCCTGTCCGCTCGACCCTCAGTATTACGAAGGCGGGCCGCACTCCACGCCGGCGGTTGATGGCGATTTCGTTTATACGCTAAGCAAGCGCGGCCATTTGTTTTGTTTCGAGGCAGCGAATGGGAAAATTGTCTGGCAAACCAATTTGTTGGAACAACTCGGAGTCATAAAACCGCGGTGGGGTTTCGCCGGCTCGCCGTTGGTCGAAGGAAATCTTCTCCTTCTGAATGTGGGAAACGCCGGGACCGCCGTGGACAAGAAAACTGGCAAACTGGTTTGGACCTCAGGAAAAGAACCTGCTGGTTACTCGACTCCAATGCCAATGACGGTCGGCGGCCAACGCTGTGTGTTGATCTTTGCCGCCAAGGCGCTGGTTGCGGTCAGGATTAGCGATGGCCACGAACTTTGGCGGCACGAATGGCTGACGCGCTGGGACATAAACAACGCCGATCCGATCGTCGCGGGTGACAAAGTGTTTGTTTCGAGCTTCGATCAGGGAGGCGCGCTGCTCCAGGTCGGCGCGGGCATTCCGCAGGTCGTCTGGCAAAACAAACAAATGAAAAATCATTTCAACAGTTGCGTCCTGGTTGGCGGCCACCTTTACGGCATTGACGGCAATAGCGACCAACCGGCCGAGATTGCGTTTCGTTGCCTTGATTTTCAAACGGGCGAAGTCAAATGGTCGCACAAGGGATTCGGCCTCGGTGCGCTCATGGCCGCCGACGGCAAATTGATCATCCTCGGCGACAAAGGCGAGTTGGTTGTTGCTGAAGCATCGCCCGCAGGATTTAAACCGCTCGCCCACGCCCAGGTGCTCGGCGGCAAATGCTGGACCACGCCCGTCCTCGCGAATGGAAAAATCTATTGCCGCAACGCCAAAGGCGATCTGGTCTGCCTCGACGTCAAGAAGTAATCGACGCCCGGGATCATCTCAGGGCCGTGGTTCTTACACCCAGCCAATAGACGTCCTGGTTTTTCGCACTGGGGAATGGATCTAAGAAGCCGTGCCCACCAGCTTGTCCTTTTGGCGGCGTGGTTCGAGGATCGCGCCACTTGCGAATCTCCGAATGGCCATCGGCAAAAAAGAGTCCACCGGCGCCGTTGTGATAGATGGCCGGGAAGTTATACAGGCCGAATTGCGTCGGATTGCGTGGGTAAATGCCATCCATGCAGTTAAGGAAATGGCTTTCGTTGATGCTCTCGTCGCGCTCGTCGATAACCACCCAAGTCCCCGCGGGCGAAGGATCCGTCAGGTCCCCGATCTTGCCAAACAGTCTGAACGGACCCGGGAACTCTGACGGATTCTCATAGGCATAAGGATTGAAATAGGCATTCATAGAAATGCTCCTCGCTCGCGAATAGACTTTGCCGCCATTTTTGGAAGTCGATCTGTCGCCCGGACATTTCCAGATGCCGAGAGAAAAGGCTCCGCCCGAGGCCAGCAGGCTATCGGTCAGGAAAACCGTGTTAGTGTTGTCCGGAGAGTTATTGAGATCGAGCCGTCCCCGGACCCAATTCCGGTTGCGATCATAGGTAAATAGGCTAAGGCTAGTCAGGTGTGTCAATTTGGTTCTCTGCTTAACTCCAATCAGGACGCGCCTCATTTCCTGGCCTAAGGTGTAATCGTGATGCTCTTGTGCCTTCCCGCAGTACAACAATTTCAACCGGCTGCCCACCGCGTGCCGCCCCCTCAACCACGAAAAGTATGAAAGCCGCGAACCCTCATTTTCTTCGACTTGCAGATCCGCCGGAGGGCGCCAGCATGATTTCAATGCGGCATCAAGACCCGCAACCCTTCGGCCTTCGCCAGTTCGAACTAGTCCTGGTCGAAGGTGACGAACAGCACAGCTTCGGTCTCGAGGGCGGCGGCGACATGCCACAAGTCCAGCGAACGACAGGACATCTTCCAGGTGCGTCGTTGGGCAATAGCTTCGGCCCGCCGCAGCGATTCGATCCAATCTAAAGACTCGTGGATCAAAGTTCCATCGTTCAAATCCTCCTCGATGTGGCGCAGGATGCGCCGGCCATCAGGCAGCCGGATCAACCCGGTGAAGACGCATTGGCGCACCGTCGTCCGCAGTTCCAGCCGATGCAACGGATTGAAGAGCACGGGAAGCTCGTGCTCCTGGCCACGGTGACGGAGCGCGGCCGCAGTGTGATCATTCGGGACATAGAGCGCGACAAGGTACGAAGTGTCGAAGTAGGTCTTCATCGCCGCTGGCGCTTGAAGACTTCCAAAACACCTTTTAACGGCTTGCGAGAGATGCGATCCAAGCGGGCCTTGAACTGCGCTGCTGATTTGACTTTTCCCGGCTGGGATGGGGGCACCATCTTGAACCAAGGCCTGCCCGCTTGCGTGACGACCACCGTTTCACCTGCGTGCGCCAAATCGCCGAACGTTTCAAAGTCCTGGGCCGCCTCCCGTCTTGTCACCGTTTTCATGCACGAAAATTATCTGCAAAGCCGTTCACGGGCAAGAGGGTTCCCACGTCGTGCGCACCTGCCAAGCCGCGCTCGTCTTGCGACTCACGAATCGCCGAGGGTTGACTTTCACGTAGTCAGAGAGTCTCGTCATCATTCGACAATGACC
>JBDTOW010000631.1:0-3677 GCA_039933075.1 Verrucomicrobiota bacterium
GAAGAAACAGAGCGAGCCGTAACATGAACACTACCACCCCAAACGTCTAAGTGATTGTTTTCATTATTTGAACCTTTTATCAAGTTGGCACGTCGGGCCTGACAAGTCAATTGATTTGGGAGCAACTCTAAACACGACACGGGTTGGTTCGTGTAACGCCCCCTACCATGAAAGCTTGCCGGGCAAATCGATGACGGATTATCCTATCCCGACGAGAAATCTCACTACTGTTCGGCTTTGGCCCAGTGTAAGCGGCAACCCATTCGTGACCGCGCTTTGGGAAACGGACACTAGCCTCAAGGAGGTTCCAGCGCCTTGCAGTACCCTCTGCATCGACAAGTTCTTTGGAATTAATATTCATAATTACACCACTACACCCGATGAGTTGCGCGTTTGCCCGGACCTCCAATGCAACCGATGTCCAATCGACGTTGGTTGAGGCGCGACTATTCATGTGCGCCCAACCAGTTGTCTTTGGACATCGGGGTGCGGCTCCAACTTCCATTTCGAAGCGCCTGTCGCTCGACCTGGCCTTGAGCCAAATCCAAAAGAGAAGCGATGTCCTGGCGCTCAAGAACTCAAGGTCAAGGAGTCAAACCATAGCAAAGGTCGTTTTTAGGATTGAGCTATTTTGCCACCGTTTCGGTATTCTCCACCGGATTGCGCCGCATCCAACCGTGCAGCCGGGCATTGGCGCTCTTGGAAGTGCCGAGGTGCAGAGGGGCGGCAATGGATTTGATCGTCAGCGTCGTCTCCTTGCGCAGGCGCCGCGATCACCAATTTGGCCGGATCGCTCTTGGGACGAGCCGCCAGTTCTTCCACGATGATCCTCTCGGCCCGCGCCGCGGCGCTCTCACGCCGCAATTTGACGGTATGGTGCTCGCCCAGTTTTCCTTCCATCCTTTCCAGCATTTGCCGCTTAAACTCCGACCCCCGCAGCACCAGCCGTGACGCAACACCTCCAGCGCCTCCGGATCGGTTTCCGCCAACCGCCACGCCTCCCTGCGTCGCTCGAATTCCTGCCGCCCGCACGGCGTATCCCCGGCGATACCGTGCTCGCCCAGCAACCGGTCCATAACGCATCCACCGAGGTCGGCACTCTGGCGTCGCGAGGACCTGGGCATCCTGGATGCGATGTGCTTCGCGGGTCCCAGCGTAGCGACATGAGGCGGGGGGATTCCCGAAGTGATTGAGGACAACGTGACTGGAATCATGGATACCTTCTGGAGAAGGTGAGTTATCATTGTTTGTCAAAACTCTTCGTCCGCCAATTCGAGCACCTGTAAAATGCGATTGAAGGCGTCGTACAAGTCCGCGTTGTTTTGCAGGTCCACCGTGAACTGGCGGTCCCGATTGGACAGCGATGAAACGTGGCCGTCGGAGAACAGCACGTTGGCGAACCCTTGTTTGTGATGCGTGCGGGGTTTGACGTTGTAAGCCGCCACGGCCGGCGAACAGAGGAACTGCGAGTCGATGGCCAGCGCGCGAATAGGTTTCCCATTGCGATTGTTGCCCGGTTTATCGAGCCGGATTGACTCCGGCTCAGCAGGCGGAGTGTAAAACAATTGAGTGGTGCCACCGTGGCGATAGTAGTAGCTGCACTGTGCCTGGTTCGTGCCCACCTTTGCCAGTTCGGCATCGGCATCCACGATTTGATCGGCTCCGGGACAGAAGAGAACTTTGGGCGTCTGCGCCAAGTGGTCTTTCAGCAGCAAACCCAAAGCCACCGGCGCGCCGCTCCGTAACGAGAGCAGGCTCGTCGGCGAACCAGTGGAAGGATAAAATTCTGCCGGGTGCGAAAACGGAGGCGCATTTGGGCCGTAAGGAATTTTGCCGTCATTGTCCTGCGCGTAAACATGAATCGCTATGCCGATCTGCCGGAGGTTTGAAATGCACGCGGCCTTGCGGCCTGAATCCTTGGCCCTGGCCAGCGCGGGCAGCAACAGGGCTGCAAGAATGGCGAGGATGGCAATGACGACGAGCAACTCAATTAGCGTGAACGCGCGGTACAATCGTTGCGAAATTCGCGGGCCCCATCGTTCTCGCGCCCTCACAATCCGCCTATGGAGACTGGCGCGCCTGGTAGAAGCGGCTGCCAAAGTTGATGTTCGTGTCAGAGAATGAAAAACTCCCGGTGATATTGGTGATCGTTCCGAGGCTGGTCCAATTCGAAGATGGAAGCGCGATGTTCGTGCTGGCCAGAATGTCAAATCGCCCCGGGGCGCTTTGCAAGATGAATTTGAACTCACTATTGTTGATGACCGACCCGGTGAGGATTGGGTCGCCCACCACCGTCAGCCGGACGTTATCCACGTCCCAATATCCGCCTTGCAGATCGAAGCCGACGGTGGACGCCAATTGGATGCCGATGTTTTTGCCAGCCCACGTTTCACTCGCCTTCACGCTGGGAAGCTGCACATTGAAGTCGATGAAATGAGTGTTGGTCGGGAAAAGATTTTTCGTGTTGGTAATGGTCGTTGATGCGACCGTCACCATGTTGCTGGCTGCATCACGGTAATACATGCTGATCTGAAACGTCGCGCCATTGGACATCCCACCGCCGCCGCCCAGCACGCCAACAGTAAGGCTGTAGGACTTGCCTGCCTCGAACCTGGCGTTGAAGTCATGCCCCGGCGCGGTGTTGGTGCCATTGATGGAATTGTAATCCTGAAAAATGGCGACATCGGGCAACGCCGTGAGAAAAGCCGCTTGTTTACCGTCCAGGTTGTCAATGTGGTTTGGGCTGCCATTCGTCGTGTTCAGGAATTGGCCCATGAGCTGGTCCCACGGAAACTGGGCACCTCCTGTATACCAAACAGCCTCTGGCGCTTTCTGCCATCCGTCCATACGCGGATCAGCGAAGTCCGTTTCCGGGAACTCGAACGAACCATTCGGAACGACGCTTTCGGTCAATCGCACATTGTCCACATCCCAATAGCCTCCCTGCAAATCGAAGCCGACAGTGGATGCCAGTTGAATGCCAATGTTTTTATCAACCCAGGCATCGCTCGCCTTGACCGTCGGAACGATCGCTTGGAAATCAGTCAGGTGCGTGTTGGTTGGGAAAAGAGTGTTGGTATTGGTGATGGTCGTTGACGCGACCGTCACTCTGTTACTGGAATCGTCACGGTAATACATGCTGATCTGGAACGTCGCTCCGTTGGACATCCCGCCACCGCCGCCAATCACTCCCACCGTCAACGCGTACGACTTCCCTGCCTCGAACTTTGCGTTGAAGTCATGCGCCGGCGCGATGTTGGTGCCGCTGATGGAATTGTAATCCTGGAAGATGAAGACATCGGGTAACGCAGTGAGAAAGGCCGCTTGTTCACCGTCCAGGTTGTCAATGTGGTTTGAGCTGCCATTCGTCGTGTTCAGGAATTCGCCCGTGAGCTGGTCCCACGGAAACTGTGCGCCGCCCGTATACCAAGCCGCCTCCGGGGCTTTCTGCCATCCATCCATGCGCGGATCGGCAAAGTCCGTCTCAGGCGACTCGAAGGAGCCGTTCGGCACAACGCTCTCCGCCAATCGCACATTGTCCACATCCCAGTATCCGCCTTGAAGATCAAAACCGACGGCGGATGCCAAACGAATGCCGATATGCTTGCCAGCCCAGGCATCGCTGGCTTGTACGAAGGGAGTTCTTACTTGGAAATCAACAAAGTGTGTGTTGGTTG
>JBDTOW010000632.1:0-3663 GCA_039933075.1 Verrucomicrobiota bacterium
CTGGAAGAATATCACGAAGAAGAGCTATCAGGATTTTGGCCGGCCGCTTTCCTACAACCTGCTTTGGAAGAAGACGGGCGGGCCGATTCTGGAGATTTTGAAGGCGGACCAGCCAAAACCGGAATTAGGCGAGCCGCTCGTTTCCGTCATCGTTTCCACCTACGCCGCGGAAAAATTCATCCGCGCCTGCCTCGAAGAACTCGAAGCACAAACCATCGCCGACAAGCTGGAAATCATCGTTATTGACAGCGGTTCGCCGCAGAACGAGTGCGCCATCGTCGAGGAGTTTCAGAAGCGCTACAAAAATATCAGCTATCACCGCACCGAGCGAGAAACGCTCTATGCGGCTTGGAACCGCGCCATTGGCCTGGCTCGTGGAAAATACATCGCGAACGCCAATTGCGACGACTCCCATCGTGCGGACGCTCTGGAAAAGCTCGTTGCCGCGCTCGAAGCGCATCCGGAAGCCGACCTGGCTTACGGCGATTACTACACCTCCGCGGCGCCCAACGATTCATTCTCCAGTCCAAGCATCCTGCGGCATGTCGTACATCCGTCCTATCATCCTGCCACCGTAATGATGTATTGCGTGACCGGTTGCCACCCGATGTGGCGCAAAACGGTCTTTGACAAGCTCGGCCTGTTCGATCCGACCTACACCGCGCCGGGTGATTACGAATTCCTGTTCCGCTTCGTCCAGGCGGGCCTGCGCGCCGTGCGCGTACCCCAGCCTCTCAGTCTGTTCTTTCAAAACGCGGAAGGTCTCAGTTGGAAATCCGCCGCGCAAACGAAGAGGGAAGGAGATCGCATCCTCGGTAAATACCGCAGTCAGATGCCAATCGAACGACTGTTCAAAGTGGACCCGTCTGACGCCGCGTCTGTTTCGAAGGCCTGGGTCACGTTGGGAAATCTCGCGATGCAACACGAGGTGCCCTGGCTCATCAATTTTGTTCAGGACTCGCCCTACGCTCGTTTCTGCTACGAGCAGGCGTTGAAGGCCGACTCGCGCAACGTGGCCGCCGCGCAAAACCTGATCGTGACTAAGATGCTCCAGGAACATTCTTTTGGTGACCTGGGTTTCCTCCAACACTTCCCGGCCGAGGTGGCAAAAGCACTGCTCCGCGACATCAAGCGCGGACAGTTGCAACTCGCGCCCGCCGAAATGCCGCCAGCCGTGGAGGCAATTGAGTTTGGCGCACGGGCCGTAACACGCCAAGTACCGAGTGGCGCGATCCTCCCGCTCCCTGAGTCTGAGAGTGAACAGAACCTCAGCCCAAGGCCAGGCTTGTCCGTTCGCCTCGCGGCGTCGTTTCTCAATCACGGCCGACAAGCCATCGACGCTTTGAACCTGGCACTGCCGCTGGTCTCGCGAATCAACCTCGCGACGTTGGACCAGAGCGAGAGTTACTGTTACTCGTTCGATGTTAACCTGCCGGACGCCCTTCGCGCCGCGCTGCTCACTACTCGATCCAAATTCAACTTCTGTCTTGGCGGCATCGGCATCTCGCACGGGGCGATTGATCAACTAAATCGGATGCCCGGAGTGGACTATCACATCGGGCGGACAATGTTCGAAGCGGATCGCCTGCCGACAGACTGGGTGAAAGCCTGCAATCAGATGGATGAACTCTGGGTACCGAGCCAATTCAATGCCGAGCTGTTCGCTCACAGCGGAGTCGAACGCGATAAGCTGGTGGTCATTCCCGCTGCGGTGAACCCCTGCGAGTTTGATCCGGCCCAGCAAACTCCCTTGCCTTTGCCCAATCGTGCCGCGTTCAACTTCGTCGCCGTGTTCGAGTGGTGCATGCGCAAAGGGTGGGACGTGTTGATCGCTTCCTACCTTCGAGAGTTTTCAGTGGACGACGATGTTTGCCTGTATCTTCGCACCGGTCTTTCTCAAAAGTCGGAGACTCAGGCGCGCGCAACGATCGATCAGCAGATTTGCGAGTTTACAGGATCTTTGAACCTCGGCGACAAGAAATTGCCGCGAGTTGAAATCCTCATCGGAGAGATTCCAATGGCCGACATGCCGAAGCTCTACCGCGCGGCGGATTGCGTTGTCGCACCCAGCCGGGGCGAAGGCTGGGGCCGCGTCGCCCACGAAGCAATGATGATGGCCCTGCCGGTCATCGCCACCAACTGGGGCGGGCACACTCACTTCATGAACGCGGAGACGGCGTATCCTCTCGATTACGAACTGGTCCCGGCCACGAATCTGGAACTCGACCAGTGGCAGTATCACGGCCAGCGATGGGCCAATCCTTCGGAGAAGCATCTGCGTGAGCTGCTGCGCCACGTTCAACGGAACCCCGACGAAGCACGCGCGAAAGGCGCGAAGGCCCGCGCTCACGTGAAGAAGCATTTCAGCTCGGAGGCCGTGGCGGACCAGGTCGTGGCCCGGCTCCAGGTCATTGAAGGAAAGCTGACCAACCCTTCTTGCCCGCCAGCAAAATCGTCCGATGCGGTCATTCTGCAACCCGCAATCGGCCATGGGCAATCCCTGAACGTCGCCCTGGAAGGTTCCTTCCTCGATCTCGGCAGCCTCTCGCACGTGAACCGCGAGTTGACCCGGCAACTCGCGAAGCAACCGAAGGTATCACTCACCTGTGTCAGCAAAAACGTGGTGCCACCGGAAATGGCGAAACAGAAGTTGCTCGTCGAGACCGCACGGCGCTTGAAGTATCCGGCGCCGAAGAACGCGCACGTCACCATCCGCCACGCCTGGCCGCCGAACTGGGAACGGCCCGCGTCCGGCGCGTGGGTGCTCATGCAGCCCTGGGAATTCGGTGTGCTTCCCGCAGAGTGGACACTCCGCCTCGCCAGTGTCGACGAAGTCTGGGTCTATTCAGATTACGTTCGTCGAGTGTACGTTGACTCAGGTGTCGACCCGGCGAAGGTCAAGATTGTTCCCCTCGGAATTGATCCGGAGAAATTCAAACCCGGTCTCCAACCGTTGAGCCTTCCGACCGCGAAGTCGTTCAAGTTCCTCTTCGTCGGAGGCACCATTCATCGGAAAGGCCCGGACCTGCTGCTCAAGGCTTACCTCGAAAACTTCACCGCCGCTGATGACGTTTGTCTGGTCATCAAAGATTTCGGCGGCCAAAGCGTGTACGCCGGCCAGACCTTCGAGTCGCAGATTCGCGCTGCGCAAGGGCAGCCGAACGCACCCGAGATTCTCTACCTCAACGAAGACCTGGCGCCGGAAGCGTTGCCCGGTCTCTACGCGGCGTGCGATTGTCTCGTCCATCCGTATCGCGGCGAAGGCTTCGGCCTGCCAGTGCTCGAAGCGATGGCGTGTGGCCTGCCGGTCGTCGTCACCGGCGGCGGTTCCACCGATGACTTCGCTACAGATAAATTTGCTTACCGCATTCCCGCGCTGAAGAAAGCGTTTGGCGCCACCGTGAGCGGAATGAAGCTGGTGCGAGACGGCTGGCTGCTCGAGCCAGACCTGGCAGCACTAGCCACGCGAATGAAGTGGCTCATCGCCAACCGCGACGAAGCGCGAACGACCGGCCGCGCCGCCAGCGAACGCGTCCGCCGCGAGTGGACCTGGGAACGCGCCGCGCAGATCGCTGCGCAACGGATGCAGGAACTCATCGCCCTCCGCGGGGCAAAGTCGGGTGAAGCACCCAAACGCTCATCGAGGCCGATTACCTTGCCGCC
>JBDTOW010000633.1:0-3659 GCA_039933075.1 Verrucomicrobiota bacterium
CGTCGCAGATTTTGTCCACCCAGTGTGCCAGGACTGCGGCATCGGGACCTTCGATCAACAGCCGCGCTTTGGGTTCAGTTCCCGAATAGCGGAGGAGCACGCGGCCGCCGCCCGGCTTGACTTCCGCATCCGCTTTGGCGACGAGCTGCAAAACGCCATCC
Organism: Verrucomicrobiota bacterium; assembly: GCA_039933075.1. Taxonomy (GTDB): domain Bacteria; phylum Verrucomicrobiota; class Verrucomicrobiia; order Limisphaerales; family JACPZS01; genus JBDTOW01. Next base: position 162 of record JBDTOW010000633.1, read on the forward strand.
AATTCTTCGAACGGCTTTTTTTCGCGCACGCGCACGTCCCTGGTGAGCTGCGGAAAACGAGTCCAGCAGTTTGCCAATTGTGAGAGCCGGATGTTCCTGGCCTTCATGATCCGCAAAATCTGCAGCGTCGCAATCAGACCGTCCCCGGTTGTGCTGTAGTCGCGGAAGATCAAATGCCCGCTTGGTTCCCCGCCAAAGTTGTATCCACCGCGCAACATCTCATCGATGACGTTTTTGTCGCCGACAGACGTGCGGACCACGCGTCCCCCGGCGGCCTTGATCACCGCATCGAGCCCGGCATTGCTCATTACCGTGGCGACCAGCGTGTTTTCCGTGAGGGTGTGTTGGGCGATCCGGTCCAGCGCGGCGATCGCCATAATGTCGTCGCCATCGATGCGCTTTCCGGTTTCGTCGCACAGGATCACGCGATCGGCGTCGCCGTCGTGAGCGATTCCGATGTCGGCCCGATATTGGTGCACGAGCTGACAAATTTTCTCCGGATGCATCGAGCCGCATTCATCGTTAATGTTCGAGCCGTCCGGCTGGTTGCCAACGACGACCACTTCGGCGCCCAGTTCGCGCAACACGCAGGGAGTGGATTTGTAGGCTGCTCCATGGGCGCAATCCACAACCACGCGCATGCCTTCGAGAGTTAGCCCGCGCGGAAACGCGGTCTTGGCGTATTCGATATATCGGCCGAGCGCGTCTTCGATTCGAACCGCTTTTCCGATTTCCGCGGCGGTCGGGCGAATGTTTTCGACGCCGCCGTTGAAGACCAGCTCCTCAATCTGATTCTCGATATTATCATCGAGCTTGTAACCATCCGCCCGGAAAAATTTGATGCCGTTGTCACTGTAAGGATTGTGCGACGCGGTGATCACGATGCCGGCATCCGCGCGCAGGCTCCGGGTGACGTAAGCCACACCCGGTGTCGGCAACGGACCGATAAAAAGAACGTCAACTCCCATGGAAAGGATGCCCGATGAAATCGCATTTTCCAGCATGTAACCGGACAGGCGGGTATCTTTGCCGATCACAATTTTGTGTTTTCCGCGGCCCCGAGCCTGGCTTTCGAGATGTTTGAAGACGTGTCCGGCGGCGCGGCCAAGTTTCAGGGCTGTTTCAGCCGTGACCGGTTCCACGTTGGCCGTGCCGCGCACGCCGTCCGTGCCAAAAATCTTCTTCGGTTTGCTCATAGTGTTAATTTATCAAATCCAATTACTACCTCTCAAGGTCGGATGCGTTCAACGCGAACTTGAGCCGGTACGACCCCCACCAAACTTACCCCGGGAGGGGTGTAGACCTGGACTTGATTGGAAGAGACCCCGGACCTTTGATCGTCACCGATCCTGACGAAGGGGGTAATATCTTTTGCGGACAGGTTTATCATCCGGCTTCTTTCGCCGGTAACGGTCACATCCACGTACGCCGGTTCAGTCGTGCAGGGCTGCGTGTTCGCGGATGATTTCATCACCTGGATCGGGACTTGATAAAAGCTCGAGGGAAACCGGCTGAGCGAATTTCTGGCCGCCTGCATGTCATACTTGGTATAAAAGCGGACGCTGAACCAGATCAGCAGGGCGAGAAACAACGAAAACAGTTTCAGCCAAAAATTGTTCTGCAAGAAAGTCCGCAACCACATAACTACTTGGTCTCCACTTTCGCCACGCTGATGCCCGCAGGCTTGACGCGATCGCTCTTCAGCGAACGCAGCCACTCCATGCCGCTGCGAGGTTTGTCGGGCTTGACGATGATCGACGTCAGGAATGCCCGGAGTCGTTCCAGCGTTACTCCCCGGACCAGTTGGCTCTTGTAGGCATAGGAGATCGCTCCCGTCTCTTCCGAGACGACCACGACCACGGCATCCGTTTCCTCCGTCAGGCCAATTGCGGCGCGGTGGCGAGTCCCAAGCGATTTGCTTAAATCCGGTCTCTGCGAGAGCGGAAAAATGCAAGCTGCGTAGGCAATCCGGTCCCCTTTAATAATAACACCGCCATCATGGATCGCGTTATTCGGAAAGAAAATAGTTTCCAGCATCTCCGGAGTCGCTTCGCAATCCACCATGATTCCGGATTCGACCACTTCCTGCAGTTGAATGGATTGTTCGATCGCCACGAGCATTCCGATTCGCACATCGGACAAGCGCTCGACCGTCTTGATGATTACTTCGATGTTCTCCCGCTGTTCGCGTGCCGTGGCGAAGATCGGCAGATTTCCCAGTTCCGCCAGCATGCGACGGAGCTCGGGTTGGAAGATCACCAGTACCGCCATGGCCAGGAAGGCGGAAAACCCGCCCAGCAGCACACCGAGGACTTTGAACTCCAAAATCCCGGTAACAAAGATCAACGCCAGCAGCAGGACCACGAATCCGATCACAACGGCCCATCCCCGGGTGCCTCGGAGGAACAGCAGCGGATAATAGATCCCCACCGTGAGGACGAGGATTTCAACCATGTCGCGCCAGTGCTCCCGCAGAAAATTCCAAATCATGTTTTGCTTCTCGCCAGGATTGCTTCCGTCATTCGCAGCGCCCTGACCGTCGCGGACACATCGTGAGTGCGGACCACTTGGACTCCGGAGTGGACCGCCCAGCAACTGCACGCCAGAGCGGCCGGCAGCCGTTCTTCCATTTCCAAACCAAATAATTTGCTGATGAATGACTTTCTGGAAACCCCCAGAAGGAGCGGTCGCTGAAATCTTGTAAAGCGCTTCAGCGCGGCGAGCAATTCCAAATTGTGGTCAAGCGTTTTGCCAAACCCGAACCCGGCGTCCAGGATGACTCGTTCACCAGGGACTCCGGCTTGTTCCAGCCGTCGGAGTCGATCGGAAAAGAACTCCTCAACTTCACGGACCACATCCTGGTAAACAGGCTTTATCTGCATCGTTTCCGGCCTTCCTTGCATGTGCATGGCCACATAACCCGCACCCGTCTGCGCCACCACCTGCCACATCTCGCCATCCTTCCGATTGGCGGCGATGTCATTGACAATGCTGGCGCCCGCCAGCAAAGCGGCGCGGGCCACCATGGGCTTCTGGGTGTCGATCGAGATCGGAACCTTCACCTGGCGGGCGAGCTGTTCGATCACCGGCAAAACCCGCCGCAGTTCCTCCACCTCGGTCACCGGTTTGGCGTTGGGCCGGGTCGACTCGCCGCCTACATCGATGATGTCCGCTCCTTCCGAAACCAGCTCACGGCCATGCTGGACTGCGGCAACAGAATCGAAATAGCGTCCGCCGTCGGAAAAAGAGTCAGGCGTGACGTTGACTATCCCCATGATCAATGTCGGCCGCGGGAACCTGAATTCAAAGGCGGCAGCGCGGAAGATCATACTGCGTCAAAATGCTCGCCTCAACCGATCCCGAAGGCGGACGCGACGAGGCGCCCGCCCAGGTCGGTCTTGGACCGCTGCCGTTGAATTACGAAAAGACAGGGCGGAGAGCAAGGAGACTTCTCCCTCTCTTCCATCGGATGGAGGAGAGGGCTGGGGAGAGGAGGAG
>JBDTOW010000634.1:0-3656 GCA_039933075.1 Verrucomicrobiota bacterium
CATTCGCGGGCTTCAGGCGAGGCTCACTTTCAGGCCATCGAATGCCAGTTCCACTCCGGCCGGCAGCTCAGCCTGATCGACATCGTGGTCGTAGTCGTGGGTCAGATGCGTGAAAAACGTTTTGCCGGCTTCAATGCGCCGGGCGGCCGTTAGGGCTTCGTCCAGGCACATGTGGGTCGGATGCGGCTCTCGCCGGAGCGCGTCGAGCACGACGACCTCGACACCTTGAACCGCGGCGATTACCGGTTCCGGCACTTCCTTGCAGTCACTCAGGTACGCCAATCGTTTTCGCCCTTCTTGAATGAACAGGTACCCATTCGTGGTCATCGCTCCGTGAGGCAGTTCCAGGGGAATAATCTGTAGATCGCCAAGATGAAAAGGGCCATGGATCAGCCGGGGATCCGGAACGAAATAGCCTCTGGAAATCGGACCGCCATTAAAGGCATAGGCGAACACACGCTTCAGATCATTCATCGTCGTTTCGCTTGCGTAGACCGGCAGGGCGGTGCCGCCGCGCAGATCACAGAAACGGCGGCAATCATCCAATCCCATGATGTGATCGGCGTGCGAATGAGTAAAAATGACGGCATCCAGCCAGCGAATATTCTCGCGCAAGATCTGGATTCGAAATTCCGGCGTGGTGTCCACCACCAATTTAACCTGGTCTGTCGCGACATAAATCGAAGGTCGCGTGCGATGGTTCCTGGGGTTGCGCAGAAACTCTGGCGGATATTCCTTGCCGATGATTGGAACTCCCTGCGAGGTTCCCGAGCCGAGAAAGGTGAATGAAAACGACATGATCTTCTGGACGGTCAGCAAGCGGATTCGATTCCATCGATCGACTGCCGCCACATTTTTTTTGCCGAACGATAGCAGAACCGCCAAAGTCGGCGACAGCGAATTTTTATGGTGACGACGTTGCGGATCAAAAACCTGGCGCTGGTGCCGGACCTGACGCTCGAGCTTCAGCCCGGTTTCAACGCCATCACGGGCGAGACCGGGGCTGGCAAATCGATCCTGATTGGCGCCTTCAATCTCGTGCTGGGCGAGCGGGCCGACCGCACCCTGATCCGGAGCGGCAGCGATGGTTGTGCGGTTGAAGCCGTGTTCGATATCTCTCGCGTGCCTTCAACCATCGCTGAGTTTCTTGAGAAAAACGGCTTGGAACCATGCGAAGGCAGCCAGCTCGTCGTGAAACGGACTTTGTCCAGCAATGGCACAAATCGACAGTTCGTGAACGGTTCGCCCACGACCCTCAATGTGCTGGCGGCTCTCGGCGAGGGGCTGGTGGATATTCACGGCCCGCATGACCATCAGTCCCTGCTCCATGCCTCCAAACAGCTCGCCATCCTCGACGCTTTCGGCGGCCTGCAATCGCGGCGCGCGACGTTTGCCGCGCTGCTCCGCCGCCGCGCTACGCTCGAGTCTGAGAAAGCCGCGCTGATTGTCGACGAGAAGACCTACGCGCAACAACTCGACCTCTTGCGTTTCCAGGCGAATGAAATCGCAGCCACCCGGATGCAGCCCGACGAAGAGGCGCAGCTCGAACAGGACTTTCAACGCGCCAGCAACGCAGCCAAATTGCTCGAACTCACTCAAGGCGTCCTGGAGCGGTTGAGCGAAAATGAGAATTCACTATTGACGCAAGCCGGCACCGTCGGACGCGCCTTACAGGAACTGCAGCGGATAGATGTCCGGGAGGAGACTTTGCTTACGCTCCACGGGCAAGCCGTCGAATCGCTTCGAGAGCTTCAACGCGAACTTTCGCATTATGTGGATCGCATCGATCTCGACCCGGTGCGTCTGCGAGAGCTCGAAGAGCGGCTCAATTTGATCCAATCCTTAAAGCGCAAGTACGGCGCCAGCGCAGCCGAAGTAATCGCCTTCGGAGACGAAGCCCGACGTAAACTCGAACACCTCGAACAAAAGGACGCGGAATTGGATCGTTTGAACGCCGAGTTGCGAAAGCTCATGGCCGACGTCTGGCGCACTGGCCAGGAACTTTCCGTCCAGCGTCGAAAGATGATTCCAAAGCTCGCCAAAGCAGTGATGGGGCTGTTGTCGGACCTTGGGTTCAGTCAGAGCCACTTTGATGTGGCGATGGAGACGCTCGCTCAGGGTCAATCTGTGGAACCACCTTCACCATTGCACAGTACCGGTCTGGACACGGTCGAGTTCCAATTCGCGCCCAACCCCGGCGAGCCGGCGCGGCCGTTGCGCGCCATCGCGTCCTCGGGGGAGATGGCCCGGGTGATGTTGGCGCTCAAAACAGTGCTCGCCGCGGAGGATGAGATCCCGGTTCTCGTATTCGACGAGGTTGATGCTAATGTCGGCGGCGAAACCGCGAGGGCGGTTGGTGAGAAGATGCGGCAAATCGGACAGCAACGGCAGGTTCTCTGCATCACCCACCTTGCACCGGTAGCTGCGTGCGCTGCGACGCATTACATCGTCACCAAGTCGGTGAGGGACGGACGCACCGTCACGGAGATTCAACCAATCGAGAAACAGGCTCGCGTTGAGGAACTGGCTCGGATGTTGGGCGGTCAGAGCGACGCGGCACGCCGACACGCCGAGGTGCTTTTGAAATCGTCCAATGAGTGACGGTTGGTAATCGAAGGATGCGCCGACGGAGCCGCATTTTGGTCCCGCTGCCGTTGAATTAAACGTTCGCTTGCGTTCCCAATCCCTGGAGGGGATTAATGTCAATAGCCGTTGGGTGGCAACCCACGGACGGGAAGGAAAAATGGTTCGCGACCCTGGAGGGGTTGAACAAACCTCGTGTTCATGGGTTCTTCGACCCCTTCCGGGTCGGTCCGGATTTGCCCCGTTGTTCCGTGGGCTGCACCCACGGCTATTCACATTTCGCCCCGTTCGGGGCGGAGCCAGCCAAACGCGATGTCTTAATTCAACAGGCGGTGGCCTGCCGCCCCCGCCGGCTGGCTATCGCCTGAAGACTTTTGCGGCGCTGATTTTCAATCTGGGAAAGAATGGGGAAGCAAAAGTGTCTTTCTCCGAATGCGTGGCCGAAGGGCGCTCGGCATGCTTCTGCAAATAGTAGACGTGGATCAATTTAGTGTCCGGGTCCACCAGCCAGAGCTCCTTCACGCCCGCTCGTGCGTAGACACGGCGTTTGGTCTTCCTATCGAGGTGGGCCGTTTTGGGTGATAAAATTTCGACAATCAAATCCGGCGTCCCTTCGACACCGGCGTCAGTCAGAATCGAATAATTTCGCTTCGCGATGAAAACCAGGTCGGGTTGATGAGCGTTAATCTCATCCAGGTAAACATCAAATGGCGCGTCGTAGAGTTTGCCGATGGGATGTTTTTCCAGATATTTAGCCAGCATGAGCTGGATGTTCGCGGAAATGTCCTGATGGTAACGATTCGGCGCTGGCGCCATAAACAAGTCTCCTTCGATAAGCTGGTAACGGGGTCCAGTCTCCGGTAACAAGCGGTAATCCTCGATCGTCAGCGGTGGCGCTTGCGTGGCTATCATGCCGACACGCTAGAATGAGGAGCCGCGATCGTCAAGGAGCGCTTCCCTGACCTGAGGTGGAATGAACATGACCCCCTCTCCCCGTCCCCACTGCCGTTGAATTAGGCATTTGGGCCGCGTCTTCGATCCCCAGCGGGGATGAATGTGAATAGCCGTGGGTG
>JBDTOW010000635.1:0-3656 GCA_039933075.1 Verrucomicrobiota bacterium
AATCTGCTCGGGGTGCGGACATTGGAAGGATTTGGTGTCATGGTGGATCACATCGCTCACCGGTTTGTGGCGACGACCACGCTCGTGGCAGGAGCGATCTTTGTTGCCACCATACCGGCTCATGACTCGGAAACGTTTTTTGCTGATCCCCAGGCTGCCTCAAGAAGGTCGAGGAAGCGAGGAAGTACTGAAGCCAAATAACCCATGAACGATCGGTTTGAACGCATTGGAATCGTCGGCCAAACTGGCGACTTCGGAGAATGAACGAGCATGGCTGAGTTCAAGAACAGGTTCTGCCTAATCGCGCTGGCAAGCTTGAGCGCACTGCTTTCGAGTGGCCTGGCGAGCGGCGCGGACAAACCGGCTGTGGTGTTCGATGGCAAAGACACCTTGCTGCGTCCGGAAGGTTACAGGGAATGGGTCTTTGTCGGAAGTTCTCTCGGATTGCGGTACGAGCAGAATTCCGAGAAAGACCCTGGAAACGAGGCGAAACGTTTCAACAACGTTTACCTGAATCCAGCCGCTTACCGGGAGTTCTCCAAAACCGGAAAATTTCCAGATGGCACAGTCCTGGTTTTGGAAATTGCCGCTGCGGAAACCAAGAAAGAGCCCGGCCTGCAAGGTTCGTTTCAAAAGGAATTTATCGCGTTGGAGGCCGCGGTGAAGGACAGCCGGCGGTTTGAAGGTGGCTGGGCGTACTTCAGCTTCGACGACAAAACCGGCAAACCGAAAGACAAAGCCCAACCGTTTCCACGCGCCTCCTGCTACGATTGCCACCACCAGAAAGCCGCCACCGACCACGTCTTTACTCAGTTCTATCCCGTGCTGCGAGCGAATCAGGGAAAGTGAATTCACGCCGCCTGATTCACTGCAAAACCGTTTCCGCCATCGCGGTGATCAGTTGTTTGCCAAAGGCGAGCCGGTCTTCCACCGTCGGGCGCCGACCGAGCTTCATGCTCGTGCCAATGCGTTGCTCCATCACAAGGACAGGCACTTTGCGTTCCTTCCACAAAAAGTTGGTGGTGTTGCCGGGCTTGTCACTGACGCGAAACTTTTGGTTTGGGTCGAAAGTTGTCTTCGCGACCAGCGCGTCATAGAACCGCTGCATCAATTGCTGCGTCGGCTCGTCATCGGACTGTGTGTCGAGGTATTCTGGAAGTTCGTCGTTGTGCAGGTTGAGCATCAGGTTGATTTTGCGGCCTGATTCGACGTAGCCGAGGATGGCCTTCTTGACATACCAAGTCTCCGGCATGCGCTCCAAAAACTCCTTCCGCCGAAGATCAACTTCATCCCAATGGCGGTTCACGTCGTAGCCGTTGGCATTGAAGCGCACCTTGCCGCCGGCGCACCCGTCGGGGTCCATCATCGGCGTGAACTTGAACACGATCCTGTCCCGCAGTTCGCGCGCTCGCGGATCGTCCGACGCGATAAAGCGCAACGCTCCTTCCATAACGTACGAAGTGCCAGATTCCCACGCGTGCTGCCGCGCTTGCAGCCAGACCGTTCTCTTTCCGTCGTCCGGCTTTTCGAAATTGGTCACTGTGACCAAATGCAGGTCACGGCCCTGGACCGATTTTCCGATGACTTCAACCCGAACAGGTTCGGCGCGGTCCAGTTGCTCGAGCAACCGGAGCAAACGGGAATGAGTATAAGGCGGGATATGGGCAATCCAAATCCGCTCGTGCTCCGGGCTGAACCTTAGCGTCGCTTCCTTCTTCTGGTCGTCCCAACCCATCGCCGGGAAGTGCTGCCAATGCTCGTCATCGTAGCTGAACACCGGAATCGTGTCGGCGTTCATCGGACAGGCCCCGGGCTTGTCGTTGTACTCACCGACGAAGTCCGTGAGCGTCAGCGTGACCTCGCGTTCCTGCACGCCATCCATGCGGAAGTAGTACCAGTTTGCCTGCCGGTTACGGCCATGTTCGTCGCACTGGCCTTCGACATAGCAACGAAAATGGGCATCACTCAGTTTCTCAATTTTTCCCAGCGACCCGCCCTCGAAGTTCTTGTTGAAAGTGATGGCGGGCTTTTCCTGAGCGGCGGCCAACGCGGTCAGCTCCAGCAAAACAAGGATCGCCGTGACGTTTACGTAGATTCGTTTCATCGATTGCCTATCCATGCCCGCGTGCTGCCGGCATCTTGCCGGCAGAAGAAGCGCGGCGCATGCCGACGAGACGTCGGGTATCCGTTCAGCGTAGCGCAGATTTGTAATCTGCCGTATCGCAGAATTGCTTTCTGCGGCCCGGCGGCAAGTGTCAGTACGCTCGAACTTTCGGACGTTCTGCCGATTGCAAATCGGCGACACGGCAGATTACAAATCCGCGCTATGCGGCCGTGCTGTGCGCTAAACACATACGTCGCTGGGGCTCCTGCCCACCGCTTGCGCGAGGAGGTGACCGTCGAGATCTTCATCCACCGGTTTAGGACCGCGAACGACCAACCGTTGCCACCAACCCTGCCAGCCTTTTACCCGAAACGAACTTCCGCTGTCACCTCCACGGCTCCGCGGCTCCACGGTTCAAGCAAAGCGAGATTGAGCAAGCCGCCGGGCCGCATTGGTTGTTCGTAGAGATCCCACGGACTGAACATGGGCACCACGGCCTTGATGGACGGATGCCCCCGCGCCGCCAGCAACTCGGCGACATTCCCGAGGTAGAACATGCCGAACAAAGCCACTTTGCCATTCGATCAGGGCTGCTTCGATATCCAGTCCAGGACCTCCACCAGATCGTCGATCTCCAGGGCGGACAATTCCATGCTTCGCTGGCCGAACGAAGCTCCGGTGCCGCGCACGTCCACATCGACCAGGGCGATTCCATTGGTGACGAGTGCGGCCGTGGTCCCGGTTGACGGAAAGAGGATTCCGAGTCCATTGGCGATCTGGCCAACCGGCCCAAGTTCAACCCCGCGTAAATAACGCGTGGCGCGGAGTGCGGACGACACACGCTGGCCCGCCGACAAATCCGCCGGCACCCGCACCTCCACCGCGATTCTGGTTCCGTCACGCATCGTGACATAGCGCGACGTGGAGCAACGCAGGCCAGAGGGCGTGAGTCGGTCACCAGGACGCGGACGAACAAATCCATCGGCAGCAACCGCCGCGAGCAGGAGGAGCGACGCACCAAGAAGCCGTCCGAGCCAACGAAGCCAGCGGCGAGCAGGTTTAGAGGAGGTGGTGATCATATTGCATGATACTGGCAGGTAAACCCGGCCTTACCGCGCGGCGGCATTGGTCGAGCGGATGGACTCCACCATCCCTCGGACGGAATCAACGATGAGCTTTGGCTCATAAAACTGGATGAGGTGATTCGTCGTGCCCGCGATGATCAGTTTGCTGTTGTTCGAAATGCCCGCCAGAGCCTTTTGCTCCCCAGGCCAGCGCCGGTTATATTTTCCCACTTCCCCGATGGTGTCCGCTTCGTCGATCCGGCGGGAAATCACAATCACCGGTTTGTCACCCTGATGTTTCATAGCGGCCCGCACCGTCATCCAATTCGTCTGTCCGGTCATTTCCTCGAAAACAGTGTAAGCGCTTTTGGTTCGGGTCAGCATTTCGAGAAGTCGGGCACGGGCTTCGGGATTGTTTTCAGGCTCTTTCAATAAGCCCGGTCCCCAGAGCTGGGGGCTGCCCAGGAAAGCAGTTCGATTGAGGAAGT
>JBDTOW010000636.1:0-3651 GCA_039933075.1 Verrucomicrobiota bacterium
GGCCCACTCCTTACGTAATTCAACGGCAGCCCGGGTAGCCCTGGCTTGCGCTTCCCGGGTTACGGCCCGCTTCAAACGCGACTCAAACTTTCCGCAACCGGCTCCCACGGACTCTTGGGGTCGGCGGTGAAGGCGCGGAGCATCGGCAACGAATCCTTGCAACACAGCGACAGCGGCGGAAGCAGCGCGTCGTCTAGCTCCGCAGGCTCGGGCAGACGATTCTCAACGGCGAGGGCGCGAGTCAGGCATAGCGCGGCGTCCAATAAGTGGGCGCGGGTCTCGTTGATAAAATTGGCCGGCCCCAACACACGCGCAAGTCGCAAGGAATAGTTCGCCTTGTCGCGATGCGCCGCGGCGCGTTCGCGTTCCGCTGCCGAAAGCGGTGGCGGTGCGACAGTCCCGTCGGTCTCCGGGAGGAGCGGCCGAGTGGCCCGCGTGGCGGAGGTGATCAGCCCGGCGGCGATCAAGCGCTGGAGGACTTCGTCTGTCGCGCGATCGATAACTTCGATCTGCACTGGGGCCAAGGGATCTGATTGGGCGGAACAAAAAAATTCCTCGTGTAATGGCGCAAGTTTTTCCCGCCATTGCGCGGCGTCGCGGTCAACGACGAGATACAGCACCGAGTGGGCGCCTTGCTGCGGGTAACGCTCCTCGCAACGCAGCAGCGCTCCGTCCATTTTCTGCCGCGCTTCGTGCGCGAACCCAAGCGCGCGATCCGCCGGCAGGACTTTCTTTGCGGGCGGTTGCTCCGCCTTGGGCGTGGCGGACCCTGGTGCCATGAGTTGTTCGAGTTTCGAGAGGAACGCCTGGCGGCCGCTGCGCAGTTTGATCTCTTTGAGGTCGCCCTTCAAGTCGAGTACACCGTCGGACAACGCCTGCTTGTTGGCCAGCGTGCCGAGCATCCGGTGCTCGATTGTATTCTCTGTCACCAGGTGAATGACGGTGACCGGGCGTGTCTGGTGCTTGCGCCAGGCGCGCGCGATGCGCTGTTCAAGCTTGGCCGGGTTCCAGGGCAGATCACAATTGATCACGACACTGGCATTTTGCAAATTCAACCCGGTGCTGCCGGAATCGGTGCTCAGGAACACGCGGCAGTGGGGATCGCTCTTGAACGTGTTGATTTCGGCGCGACGGCGGCGTTGCGGGACGCTGCCGGTGTGCTAGGCGTAACCGAGCTTCAGGCGCTGCGACAAATCGCGCACCAGCTCTAACATCCGCTCCCACTCCGAAAAAATGATGACCTTCACATCGAGGTTCTCGCGGCATTCTTCGAGAATTTTTTCCAGCTCGGCCAGTTTGGGACAGACGCGTTCGGTCTGGTCGAGGATGTAATTGGTGTCGCAGACCATGCGCATCATTGCCAGTTCGCGCATTAGTTTTTCCTGCTCCGGTTGGCTCAACGGCCGGCGTTGGGCAAGGTGCGCGAGACGAGCGACCGCGTTGGCGTGTTCCTCGTAAGTAACCCTTTGCTCGCTGCTGAGCGGGACGAAGTGCGTGCGATCGGTCCGGTCGGGCAATTCCGTTTCGACGTCGGCCTTGCGGCGGCGCAGCATGTACGGCTTAATGCGGTCATGGAGCTTCTGAAGATTGCGGTAGTTTACCGGGCGGCCGCGATCGTCCAGTTCGTAATACTCGCGGTTGAACCGGAATAAAGGGCCGAACAGCGATGGATTGAGAAAATCCATCAACGAATACAGTTCGTCGATGCGATTCTCGATGGGTGTGCCGGTGAGCACGAAAGCGTAGCGGCTGCGCAGACGTTTGATCGCCTGCGTCGTTTTCGTGTTCCAATTCTTGATCCGCTGCGCTTCGTCGAGCACGACGATGTCCGGGCTTAAGCGCGCGTTCACATCCAGCGCGTCCTTCATCATCTGTTCATAGTTCACCAGAGTGAAGAACGGAGCATTGGCGTAGGCATCCAGCCGTTGCGCGCGCGAACTAAAAATGAGCTGATACGGCAGATTGGTAAACCGCTGGATCTGCTCCTCCCATTCGGTCTTGAGCGATGCCGGCGTGACGACCAATACGCGCCGAGCCTTGCCCAGTCGATGGAGCAGCGAGCAGGCGGCAATTGCCTGAATGGTCTTGCCCAGTCCCATTTCGTCGGCAAGCAACGCGCGCTCGGTAAAGGCGAGATGCAACATCCCTTCGCGCTGATAAGGGAAGAGCGGCACGAGCGTTTCGTTCGGTGACCACTCTCCTGATTGCACCTTCAACTCGTATTCGTGCCGGAGCGCCTTCCGTTCGGCAACCTGGCCGCGCTCAGCCAGCCACGGCTGAACTTCTTGCGAGACTCGCAGCGCGGGGAAGTCAGCGGATCGCAATCGCTCGACCGTTTCCAACACATCCTCCGGTGAACCGTTTTTCAACAAGCCACCGCCGTCGAACCACTCACCCAGCGTTCGAGGTAACGACTCCAACCCATTGGCTACCCGCAACGTGCCGGCGTTCGGGTCCGGCACAATGTCGATCCGCGTTCCCCCATTTTGCGCAGCCGCGTGAAACAGCCGGCGATACCGTGCCATTAAATGGAGCAAGACTGCTTCGACATGCTTGCACGTGCCGAGCGCGTTAATGCGAAAATCGACGCAGTCACACGCGAAGTGGCGCTGGCGCAGATCCCGGACTTCCACCGAATAAGTCATCCCGCTGCCGGACTTGACGTGGAAGTTCGAAAAGATCGGATGCTTCGGATCGAGATTGGAGATAGTAAACGACTCGGACTGGGCACGGAGGCGCCGTTTGTTAATCTCGTCGGAGTCGGTGGTTCGCCAGTCGTGCGGCGAAGGGATTTTGATCGTCGAGTTTTTTTCTGAAGTGCGTGTCATGCCAGCGATCGTTGGCAACGCCGCGGCGAAGTCAATCCTTGGTTATTCACACGTGTCGCGGTGACACGCCCAAACGCTTCAATGCGAAACGAAAATTCTCCGGGGAAGGCTTGTATTGCCTGACCTGCTCCGCCGTGATTACCTCGTCAAATTCCACTTCGAGCAGTTTCGCCGTCTTCGCGAATAGTGCATCAAAATTCATTGGCGGCTCGCCAAGACACCGATCAGCAGGCCAAGACCAAAGGCAATGCCGACGGCGTGATAAGGCTTGTTCCGGATGAGGCAATCAGCCTTCCGCGCGGTGGCGGCGGCCTTTTCCTCGATACGAAGACAAGTGATCTTCACCTTTTCCAGAGCTGCCAGCAATTCTTCTCTGGATTTTTCCGCCAGATTTCCGCCGGTGGCTCGAATCAGCTCCTCGGCATCATGAACCAAAGTCATCAAATCCTGGAGCAGTTTTTCCCGGGTGCCTTCCTGCGCGGTCATGTTGTTGAAATAAACTTCCATAATCTTCCTGTTGTCACTGGCAATTCCCACTGAATGCCAATGGACGGCCGAGTTCCCACCAAGTGGCCCGAATTGAACTTGTAAAATAGATAAGGGAAACATCGCAAAATGCAACTGTCGGAAAATAAATCGAACTTTGCCCGATTGAACTCAATTTGGAATTGCTTTTTGCGTCAGGCTTGTGTTGATCTATTGCCCATCGACCCGAGGGAATGCCAGTATGACTGCGACAAATTCTGTCCGGCGCTGTTCGCACCATTCAAGCAGAGGAATTAACCATGAATGATCAGTGCCGCTGGGTGATTGGCTTTTTGTC
>JBDTOW010000637.1:0-3651 GCA_039933075.1 Verrucomicrobiota bacterium
GCCCGGGACCTCCGGCGGATTCATGTTGTGGTCGCCGCTCCAGGGGCGTGTATTCTCCGAGATCACCGCTTCACCGAAGCCGCCGGTGACGGTCTCCCACGCCACCCGATAGCCCGGCGCGAAGCCGACCACGAGGTCAGGAGCGTCCTGGACGTAAGGACCTGCGTAGGCCTGATCCCGATCGTACACTTCGCTCACGGGTGAGCCGGGGCGTTGCGGATCGCGCAGTGACTTGAGCTTCTCGATAATTTCCCGCTTTAGCCGGCCCGCGTCTTCCTTGCGCACGATCCCGCGGGCTTCACGGCCGGCCATGTTCAGATAAATGCCGCCGAATCCAACCGCATACGCTTGCGTCCTGGCCCAATCGACCCGCTGCAACAAATCCGGAGTCTTGGCGAGCAGGTCCTCCGATAGATAGCCATTCTGCTGCAACCAGCGGTTGATCTCGACGGCACGCCGAAAGGGCTTAAAGCCGTGGTCGGAAAGCACCATCAGAACGGTTTGGTCGTCGATCTCCTTCATCACCCGGCCCAAGAGACCGTCCATTTGAATATACAGATCTCGCACCACATGGGCGTAGCGATTATCGGACGCCGACGCACCCCAGTGTTCGTCTTTATGGAAGCGGAAGAACATGTGCTGGACCCGGTCGGTGATGTCGAAAACACACACGACCGCACCCCGACGGGTCTTGTTGAGGGCGTCGAAAAACATCTTTTCACGCTCCTCGTGGATGTCTTGGGCTTGGCGGAGGAAGGCGTCCTCGCCGATTACCAACTCATTCAGTCCGGATGTGTCCTCGGCGACACCCAGGGTCGCAAAGGGGCCCTGCCGCTTTGCCAAATAGATTGAGTAGGAAACCGGGTGCGAAATCGGCAGCGCCGGGTGCTCCGGGTCGATCTGGATCGGTGTGACGTAGAGCCGGACGTGCGGCTGCTGTTCCAGAAGCAGAAAACGGGTAATGGCTTTGACGGTGAAGCCCACCGCCGCCTTGTAAGCGAGGGAAACCCATGGCGTGTATTCATTCAGTTGAAGCTGCAGGGTCTGGTCCGGCAGCCGAAGCTGCGCGCCCCCAGATCCGTCCTTCGCGGCGACGATCGAAAACGGGATGCGTAATTCGCCGCCAGCTTTGACGAGCGTATTCTCCGGTCCCGGCAATTCTCCTTTCCCCCCGCCCTCCATCTTTTCCAGAGAGCATTGCTGTCCGCTGATCAGAACTCTTTTGTCCTTCGGGTCGGTGGTGAAATAGAAATAAGTGCCCTGGCTACCCTTGACATCGGGAACATTCATCGCCGAGAGCAACACGCCCCCAAATTTTTCCGGCGGAAAGGTGATCGGCACGCGCAGCACGTTACTGAAAATCCCGAACTTTCCCAGGATCGACCAGAATGACTCGCTTTTGCGGCCCGCCGCGATCGCCGGCCGCCCCAAGGGAATCCGGTATTTGCCGATCTTGAGCGTGCGCGCAGGCGCGGTCACGTTCGCCGAACTCAGTTCGGGCATGAGCGATTTTCGGTTGGGAACAAGGAAATCGTAGATGCGATGCTTCCCCGGATTGCATCCAGTCTGGAAGGAGGACCAGGCGACCGGAGATTCCGCGGGAAGCGTGGTGCCAAGCCGGGTGAAGCTCCCGGTCTCCCGCAGATGTGAAAAGTTCGGCAGCAAGCCTTCGTTCATCCATTTCTCTGTCAGCTCGGGGTCCTGTCCGTCCAATCCGACGATGACCACCCGTTGGGCTTTGCGCACTCCCGCGCGCTTCGGACGGAAGACCTGCTTGAGCACGTAGCGAAACGGCCAGGTGAGCAGCACCACGAAGGCGGACGCCAACGCGGCAAACAGAACGAAAAAAGTTGAAACGATCGTGAAGCCAGCACCGGGCCCAAGATAGGCCTGCGCCTCCCGGGGATAGAGGAGCAGGCCCAGCAAGACCAGAAAAAGCCAGCGGCGGGTGGATTCAGGCATGGCGGGCAGTTGATTGGCGATTTCGGTAGAGACCGGCTTCCACGGCGCTCGCCACAGCCTCGACATCGAGGCTGCGGCCTAGAAACGCGCTGATGCGCCGGGCTTCACGAAGAGGGTCTGCAACCACGGCGGGATAGTCCAGGTAAAGGACCTGGAAGTTGGGCGTGTGGTCCAGGCGGTAATAAATCTTCTTCAGGTGGAATTCGTAGTTCTGCCGCATCTTTTCATCCGGGACCACGGCGCCGGTTGCACCATTTCGTCCCAGCATTTTGTTCTGCGAGCGCAAGACCTCTTCGAGGTTGCGCCGCATGAACAAAACCTGGTAGTTCAGATCGAGAGGCAGGTCTTGGAGGAGAAAGGAGATAGTCTTGATCACCTGGCCGCGGTAGTTCTTGAGCCAGCTTTTGTCGGAGGTCTTATCGAGTTCCTTAATGCGCTCGAATTCATGATACCCCTTGGGGTTGTCTTCATCGGCCGTTCGAATCTTGTCCGTGACGATCGGCATGCCCCCCTTTTCCAACATTTGCATCAACATGGAGGTACCCGAGCGCGGCAGGCCCGAGACCAAAACCACGGGCCGGCCATAGCGGAGGCGGTAATACAATGACTTCATAGGCCACCTGGATTGGTTCGTTCACTCTTCATGAACCTGAATTTGGTATGGACATCGCGCTGCGATGTCCCCGCCCGCGTAGCAGCGGGCGGAAGGCTTGCGCCGCTGGACGCGGCGCGGACGGCGCAGCGCGCCGCAGCGCGCCGTCCCTACCTCAAATGGTTCAGGGCTTCGATTCACGTCCGTATTTGGGAGGTGTCCACAGCCCATGAACCTTCCTGCGAGCGCCGACATCCCTGCCAGCGCCAGGACGTTAAGCGGTTCAAAGCGCGGATGTCGTCGGGGAAATCTAATCCCGAAACATGATTCGTTCATCGGCCGCCATCGTGCTTGCCGGCGCCGACTCCTGTGCCGACGGCATTGGTATTCGCGACCGTGTTCGTACTCGCCACGGCATTGGTCGCCGGCCGGGCCGGTGCTCCCCCTCCGACGTATCCCAAGGCGCGCAGGCGCCGCAACTCTTCGGAACTGAGTTGCTGGGTCATGGCCTCATCGCTGGGAAGTTGGGCGGAGCGCGCCCGGGTTTTCCATGCTTCCAATGTGTCGGAAAGAGTTTTGACATGTGCCGCGGATCCTTCGGATTTGATGACGTTGGTGAGGTTGAGATAATCGATGGGGTGCTCGAAGAGTTCCTGCTGAATTTCAGGTTCGAGTTCCTTGCGCACCAGTTTCCATCCATGATCGATGATGCCAAAGTGTGGCTTCGTTTGGTTGGTGGCCGGAGGGCCGCCCGGAGCTCCACTGTCGACCATGGCCTGTGTGATGGCGGGCCGTTCCTGCCACGTCGCTGTGCCGCTTCCATTCAAGAGCGTCACCAGGCTCCTCCCCTGCATATTGGTTGGGCCTGGGATACCCGCGAGCTCCAGGATAGTCGGCATGATATCGAGGTTCTGCACTTGGTTTTCGATCATGGCGCCTTTGCGTAAATCGGGACTGTTGGGCCACCGGTAGACCATGGGGACCTGGTTCAACTCGCCATAAACGCTATGGCCGTGAAAGAGCTGGTTATGCTCCCAGAACTCCTCGCCATGATCAGTCGCCCAAACCATAAGGGTGTCCTGATCCAGTCCCATTTC
>JBDTOW010000638.1:0-3650 GCA_039933075.1 Verrucomicrobiota bacterium
CATGCCACAATCCCTTTCCGCCGTTTACATTCAACTGTCCATGCGCCTCCGGCGCGACTGATTACTTCGGCGGCATGTGGCGCGCGGAGAGTAAGAGTTTGCCAAACCCGAAAGCAAGCAGCCACGCTGATTTGCCGTTTATCGAATTGCCACTGAAAGGGCGTTAAAAAGAATTTTCGGACGAAAACTGCTTGCCTCGGTCAAGCGCTTTGTATTACAAAGTAATTTGCTAAACAAAGTTAATCGATGAAAAGTGGCCCTTTTGATCCGAATCGGAAGCCGTTGTGGTGGCCAGAGGAGATGCGTGTCCCGCCGCCCCTGCCTGTCCGTCCGGGGACCCGCAACGAAAAGCTGATTATCCTGATCAACCCGTTCTATCCAAAAGATCCGCACGCAAGTTTCGGCAAACATGTATTGACACCAACTCTGGCGTTAACCAGCGTGGCCGCGGCGACTCCGGAAGGTTGGCAAGTGCGTTATTGGGATGAAAACCTGCTCCAGGGCCCTGTCCCTACAGCGGAAATGCCGCGTGTCGTTGGCATCACAGTGCATCTCACTTTCTCCAAGCGAGCCTATCTGCTGGCGGACTGGTTTCGGGCGCGAGGCGTCGTTGTCATTCTGGGTGGATTGCACGTTTTGTCGTGTCCGGACGAGGCCCAAGAACATGCGGACGCCATCGCGATTGGGGAGGGCGTCCAGCTTTGGCCCGAGATTCTGCGCGCTGTGGAACGAGGAACAGTGAAGAAGCGTTATGCGGCGACTTATGAGCGTGCGTATGACCTCGACCCGAGGCCGCGTCGAGAGCTCTTGGCGCGGCAAAGCTTCCTGACCACCACCAGCCTGATCGCCACGCGAGGATGTCACAACCGCTGCGGCTTTTGTTATTTGTCCACGGAAGGATTAAAAATGCCTTATCGCGTGAGGGCGGCGGACGATGTGAGAAAGCAATTCGCTGACGACAAACAGCCCTACGCGGTCTTCATTGATAACAACCTGGGATCAAAACCCGATTATCTTCGTCAGCTATGCCGGGCGCTCGCGCCGCTGGAGAAGATCTGGAGCGCGGCGGTCACGTTGGACGTCACTGACGATCCGGGCGTGGTACGGGAAATGGCGCTGGCAGGTTGCACCGGTGTGTTTATTGGGTTCGAGTCGCTCGCGGACGAAAATCTCGAGCAAGCGCGCAAGCGCACTCCGCGCACCGAGGACTACGCGCGGCGGGTGCGCATCTTCCACGAGAATGGCATTCAAGTGAACGGGAGTTTCGTGCTGGGGTTCGATGGCGACGATAAAAGCGTCTTCGAGCGAACCGCCGAGTGGGTGGAGGAGAATCGCCTCGAGTGCGCAACCTTCCACATCCTCACGCCCTATCCGGGCACGCCGTTGTTTCGGCAAATGGAGAGCGAAGGGCGGCTATTGCATCGGGACTGGGAAAAGTATGACACCGCGCACGTCGTGTTTCGCCCGGCAAGGATGACCGTGGAGGAACTCCAACTTGGATACGACTGGCTCTATCGAAGATTGTTTTCATTAAAATCAATCTGGGCGCGGCGGCCCGCGCAGGCAGCCGCGGTCCTGCCCTACATGGCAATGTCAATTCTCTATAAGCGATCGAATCGTCTGTGGCGCGTTTTGATCAAGCATCGCTTGGTCCACGCGGTCTGGTCGCCATTAGTCCAATTAACGCGCTGGCGGCACGTGCGCTTTCGCAAACGCCTCGCGCGCCGAGTCGCTGAGGGCGCGGGCCAATTTGGAATGCCGGTGTCTTCGGGAGTTTGAAAGTGCGCTTGATCGTTAGCGTTGAGCGGAAATTGGTCCGGACTGCGCCCGTGAAGGGTCGTTGCCTGAACGTGCCGCCAACAGTTCACCGAGCAAATCGCTTTTTCCTGGAAGCATGGTGATCCGAGCCTCACCCTCGATGATCTTCTGCGCCTCCAGCACCTCGAAAAGGGCAGAGAGAACGTCCGGATCTTGTGAAATGGTTTGTAGTGCCGCGCCGACAAGTTCCGGGCGGATAGCCGCTGCTTTGGCGAACGCGATGGCGGCTTGCCGTTCCGCCGTGCTGGTGATGATGCTCACCTGGTTGGCGCCATCCTGCTTAATGGCAGATGTCACCTGGCGCAAACGATTCACCACTTTGCTCTCAATCTGCTTGATCATTCCGACATCGCGAAAGTGGACCTTGCGGATATAAACCGAGCCGAGCTTATAGCCCCACTCATGCGACTTGGGGGAGACCTCCGCGCGCACGGTGTTGCTCATGGTATGGCGATTCACCAGCATCTCGCCGAGGGGCAGGTTGCTGAGGCAGCGCACCGTGGAATTGCTCACGTTTGCCGCCAGCGAGCCGCGTGGGTCCGTGTTCTTGAACAGGTAAGCTACAGGATCGCTGATGAACATCTCGTACCAAATGCCGATGCCCATGGGAGCGCCTTCTTCTGAATTGACCGCCTGGCTGCGCAAGTACTCCTGATCCAGCCGCATGTCGAGCACGTGGCAGCGTCCGAGCCAGTTAATCACGAAGGCCCGCCAGCCCATCTTTGCGAAAAGAAAGTGGAGCCCTGGCTCCTCAATCGTCGCGATTACTTTTCCAAACAAAATGTAAACGAGACAGCGCCTCTCCTGCACGATCGCGTACAGGCCGAATGCCCGCGCCAGCCCCAGAAGCAGGGGAACGGCAATCAAACAGGCCACGAACGTCGCGGCGGCCGCGATCAGCATTTGAGTCATTTCCGGGCCTCCAGAAAAACTTGCTGCGCCTGCTCGAAAAGCCTAAGCCGCACGTTGCGAACATAAGCCAGCAAGGCGCCCGGGCCGCTCCGCTTCAGCTCGGTCAATTGAGCGGCCAGGCTGGTCAGGGGTTCGACCTCTGCCTGAGCTTTGAGTGTTTCGATTTCTACCGCCCGGCGGGATTGCACGATCTTCTGGTCGGCGGCGGCTTGGGCCAGGCTGATCTCGGAAGACACATGGTTGTAAGCCGTGTTAATCGCGGCGAGAGCCGATTCGACTTCAGCCGGTGGATCGATCCCCGTAATGAGCGAGGCATCCAACAACATCCCGTAACGCGCCGCGGAGGATCGGCATTCACCATCCATGTGCTCGTTCAAATCCCGCAGGTTCTTTCGGAGGTCGTTGATGGAAATCCCGATCACGGCCGCGGAGTCCGGCCCGCCGTTGGCGGACTCGACCGCTTTGCGTGGCGCTTCGAAATTCGCGATCCGCTCTCGCAGGACTGAGACGAAGTATCCCATGACATGAACGATGGGTTTCTCCACTCCGAAGAGATAAGCGTAGAGATTGCGTTCAGAAACACGATAACGAATCTGGCCGGTCAAGCCCGTGTTCAACTGATCTTTCGTCACCGCTTCAAGTATCGTTCCGCTCGTGTTGGCGCTCGGGTCCTCCGGATCTTGGGCCATGTTTATCGTTTCCGTAGCAATCGAGACCTTATAGACTTTTTCCCAAGGCCACTTGAAATAGGGTCCCCCGGGCAGGATCACGCGCACTTGGGGATAGGCGTAACGGGTTTTCTCGTCGGCAGTAAGGGATTCGGAGATGGGATCATCAAGCGTGGTCAACTCAGAGACTCGTTGCGCGCGGCCGAAGCTGGTCTTCACCGCGCGCTCATTCTGGTTAACCGTGAAAAGACC
>JBDTOW010000639.1:0-3648 GCA_039933075.1 Verrucomicrobiota bacterium
CACAGCATGATTCATGGAAAAACTTCGAACCCGGGGAAGGCGATGCCCCCCGTAGCTGACTTGACTTTTGTCGGAAGGACACTTGAAGCTCGCCGCGATATTCACGTAAGGGGCCAGTTTCGCGTATTTCGAATTAACCAAAAACTGAACATTCGTATTGTCAGTGTGAATGCTTTCGAAATCGAGAATTCCCGCAACCCAGCTCTCATACGAATTGGTCCGGTTCGGACAGAGCTTGCCATCGTGATCGTCCGCGTAGAGAAGCCAACCGAGCGTCAGTTGCCTGGTATTTGCGAGGCAGTAGATTCCCTGCGCCCTGGTCTTGGACTTCGCGATAGCCGGCAGGAGCATCGCAGCGAGGATCGAAATGATGGCCACGACCACCAACAGCTCGATTAAGGTAAAGGCGCGGCTTCCGTTGCCTTTTCGGCAATTCTTTGGCACTGGCTTTGTCATCCGCGTTTTCATGACCAGAAGAGGCAAAATGATGCGACGGGTTTAGTTTATCGCCTTCTCTTCGACTGTCAAACTCCCGTTGCAGGAGTCTGAAAAGGACAAGAAATAAAAGCGCCAGGGAAAGCCCTTCGCGCCAGGCCCAGATTCCGCAGCGCCAAAGCTTTGGACTGCGGGGACATGTTCCCGCTTTGGCTGCACGGTGAAGAGGGCGAGGATGTCAGTCTGATTCGAGAATTTCCATTGGTGGCGAGGCGTGCAGGAAAAGCGTCGTCGTGCCGCCGCAGTCCAAGGAGGGGCGCGCTGTATTTGGATTGCGGTGGTCAGGCTCACTCGAGGGTCTTGATGTAAAGAATCAGCGCCTCGATCTGGGCGTCCGAGAGCACCCCTTCGTAGCTGGGCATGCCAGTGTCGGATTTTTCAAAGCCACGAACCACCTTCGCTGCCGGCTCCCGTATTGATTCGCGAATGTACGCTTCATTCGCCACAGTTTTGCTGCCATCCGCGAACATTCGCTCATGGCCGAACAAACCTTTCCACGTTGGTCCCACTTTTCCGAGCAGGGTGCCGTCGTTCGAATGGCAGGCCACGCAGCCCATCAACTCAGCCACGCGTTGACCTTCCTGGGAATTCACGGGTGTAATGGCCGCAGCCGCGCCAGCTCTTGGGGTCAAGTCCACCTTCACCAGTCCGAACCCTCCGGCCGACGGGTCGAATCGGACGAGTTCATAAGGTGTGAAGTAGGCGTTCTGCTCGAAATTCGCTCCCTCCGGCGTCGCCAGCGCCCAGCCCAAACGCATCTGCATCACTGGCTTCATGTCCGGGATGCCGATGAAAACACTTTTGCCATCCTTGGAAAGATAAGCGCTGCTCGGTCTCATCGGTTCCTGGCCTTTGCTGCCATCCAATTTGAAATGCGGAGAGCCGTAATTGTGCGTGCGCACATAATTCCACCGCTCCGCGGAGAAATTTTCCGTGTCGACGGCCATCCTAGGCTCCAGCACCACGTCAAACCTCAACAGAACACCTTTGTCCATCGGGGTGACCTCGCGAGGCAATGTGCTTGGGGCTCCGGTATACCGCAGGCGTCCGAGGCCGCTTGTCTGTTTGGCTGTCGATCCAAAAATCTGAAATCCGGTCACGTAAAGCTGACCGTCGATTGGGTTCACCGCGCCGTTGAGCGGTGCAAAATCCAGGTCGCGCGTGAGGCTCAGAACGGCGGCCTGGATGCGAGCCGCTCGATGGTTTAGCAGGACAAGAAAAAGTTCGGACCGGTAATAGCCAATATGAATCAAAGCGTCATTGAGCGGGCCCATCCGTGCGCCGACCAGCCACACTTGTCCGGCGCCTGAAGCATTGATGGGATAGGGAATCCACGTCAGCGGATCGGCAATCGGCGCCGGATATTTCTCCTTCGGCTGGAGACTGCTGAGAAAGCCATAGAACTGGTGGTCGCGAATAATGTGCAATGGCGTCGAAGGCACATAATGGCCTTGTTGATCGCTCGCCGTGATCAGGCCCGTCTTCGGATGGACCCCGACGAACGGCTCACGCAACCCCCAGCCAAGCACGGTAGCCGATTGCCCATCCGGCGAAACGCGCAGCACCGAGCCGTTGTGCTTGCCAAGCGTTGACGATTGTATGCCGCCCTTGGCGATAATGAACGACCCATCGGGCGCGGGCCTAATCCCATCCGCGTACTCGCGTGTTTCGGATGTCTGGGCAAAGGCATTCGAGAAGAGTTCGTGAACGTCTGCTTCACCATTTCCGTCCGTGTCGCGCAATCGCCAGATTCCATTGCGGTCGAAAACAAACAGTTTGTCGTCACGGACGCAAAGACCCAGCGGTTCATGCAGGCCTGAAGCAAACCTTCTCCACCTGACTTCGCTCAAGTTGCCGGCCAGCCCCGAAATTATCCACACATCGCCATCAAAAGTGACCGCTGCCGCCCGACCATCGCGGAAAAAAGTGATATCCGCCAGGCGGACGTTACGTTTCCAGGGGTTTACCTGCGGCAGCGAAATGTTATCGACCACGTACGCGTCCTTTGCGACGGACGTTATCCCGCGAGTCGTCACCGTTTGGGGCCATCGGGCGGCGGCCGGCGCATCCGCGTTGATTTCGCCGGGTCCTTCCCATGTTTGGACTGCCGGACCCGCTCCGATTGCGACCCGGAATTTGACAGGGTTAATCGAAGGATGGACGCGCACCACCAGTAGGCCGTCAGTCTGTTCGGTCTGTTCGACCGCCAGTTTGCCTCCGACTTGGTCCGTCGTGATCGCCGTCTTGAAATTGACCGCGGCTGTAGACGGCCTGCGGCCGAGGATCAACCAGAAAGGTTGTGGAACTCGCTCCAAACGGAAGCGTCGTTGCACGACACGCTGACTTTCTTCCAGGCGCGCTTCCACCCATTCGCTCACCGACACCCCGCTGATCTCGTATTCCAGCCGAACGCCGCTCTGCGTCAACCGAACCGCTTTGAATTGGCCGGCGGACGGGGTGAGCGGACCGCGTCCCACTTCCTTCTTGTCTGGTCCCGGTTCGCGAGGATCGGTGAGCGAGAACTGTTCACCCACCTGCCAGCCGGGATAAATGCCGTTCGCCATCCATGGTGCTCCGACGATTTTTGGAAGACTATCCTGCCCGTCCGGGGCTTTAACGCCGGCAGAGTGGTAGGAGACCTGCGACATCGATACGGGCGAAATGCCTTCGCCGATCCAGATTGCCGACATTCGGAGCAGATCCGTGTCGAAACACGCCCAACATTGGTTTCCCAAATTCAGGACGATCCCGCGAGGAGTAAGATTTTCGCTGGATAATCCTTCGCCGAGTTTTCGCGCGTCCAACACCGATGAGAAGAACGGGAAATTGGTCTCCACAACATCTCCCCACGGCGCTGGCGCACGAATGGCCTCCAGTGTACTTCGGGGCAGTTCGGCGGCAAATGAGGAAGCGGCCAGAAGAAATAATCCGAGGCCAGACAATGACATTCGTAGCCAGAAATAAAGCCGCTGTGATGCCACGGAATGGAAATTCATTAAAGCGTTCACATGCTTAAGACCGAAAAACGATTGCATCTGTATTCGTAACGCAGATTTGTAATCTGCTGTATCGCAGAATTGCATCCTGCTTGACGTTGGCAAGTGCCAGTGCGCTCGAACTTTCGGACGCCCTGCCGATTACAAATCGGCGATA
>JBDTOW010000640.1:0-3645 GCA_039933075.1 Verrucomicrobiota bacterium
GGCTGACTTCAACTCCACGCTATCGATTGGTGGCGGACACGGCAACCACGACTATGTGGGAACCGGTTTTGCGGCAGTTAGCCGAAGAACCGGTCGACGTGATTCCGTCGCTCCGATTGCCCGAGCTTGCCGCGCTCAACGCGCGGCGGGTCGCGCGCTCAGAATCCCGGGCAAACCTGCTGCCGCCCGACTATGCGGCTCGCTATCAACAACAGTTTATCGACCGGCTGTGGATGCGCGGGTTGGGAGCGCTGGTTGCCCTGTACGTCGCCGGTGTGATGGTTTATTTCGCCGCGCTCGAAGTCGTAAAGTTTCAAACCCGCGGAGTCGAGCAGCAGATCGCTAACATTTCCGGCAGCCACACGAATGCCCTTCAATTGAAGGCCAGAATCCAGGTCTTGCAGGAACAGTTCGATTTGAAGTATGCCGCGCTCGATTGCTGGAAAGCGATTACTGAAAATCTACCGCAAGAGCTGACTCTCCGATCGATCGCGTTCAACCAGGCCGGCTTGGTGAATCTAGACGGAATCGCGACCGAGCAAAGTAAAGTCACCGACTACATGGCGGATTTGGGCAAAGTTGTGGTCAGAGACAAGCCCTTGTTCAGTAAAGTCAATCCACAGAGCATTTCTACCGGCCCGGGGGTACTCGGACCACAGACCGTTTCCTGGAGGGTTGAATGCGAACGTCAACGGTGGGAGGTCCGATGACCACTTTTCTCGACCGTTGGAATCTTCAGCCGCAGGAGCGCCGGCTGGTTGTGGTTGTGGCGGCGATCCTGTTTGGCTTGCTGAACCTCTGGTTCGTCTGGCCGCACTTCAAAGATTGGCAGCAGGTCAAGGACGCACGGGAACAGTCCCGAAGAAAGCTGGGACGATACACAAATGAAGTGGCGCACGTGCCGGAATATGACCGGAGACTCAAGGTGCTCGAGAAACTGGGTTCCCCCGTTATTCCTTCGGAACAAACACTGGATTTTTACCGGAGCGTGGAGAAAGTGGCCAGGCTCAAAGGGGTCCGGGTTGACCAGCAGGGCCAGCCCACTCCGGTCAAGGACAAGGAAACCGGCAATACCAACAGCTTTTTTGAGAAGCTCAGTTTGACCATCCGAGTGACCACTGGGGAAAGCGAATTGGTTGATTTCCTGTATGAACTAGGTGAACACAATTCAATGATCCGCGTCGGGGACATGAGGGTCAACCCGGCGCCGGGGGCCAACCCCACCAACCTCTCTGGCCACATTACGTTGGTCGCAAGCTATCAGAAAACCAACGCATCCAAGCCGAACGTCGCCGCCAAAGCGTCCACGCCCCCTGCTCCAAAGCTGGCGGCCAGCGCAACCTCAAAAATGTCAACTAATTCGGCCGGTGCAGTTTCGCCCAATAAATCCAGCAGTTTATTCCCGAAGATCTCAGCCAAAGGGTCCACGAATATCGTGATGAAAGGTTCAACCAACCAGGCGGCCAAGGCTCCCGCCACAAACGCAAAAAAACTGTGAAAATCGTTTCTCCTCCAAATTTCATCCTGCTCACGATGCTGTGCGCAGGGATCTGGGCGATGGCGCAAGTCGCGCCGACAGATAACGACAACGCCGCGAACAACGAAGCTGCAGTCAAAGCGAATACTGCTCCCACAGCGGTCACCAACCGTCCAACACGGACGCTTCCCGCTGCCGCCTCGACGAATGCTCCACCGAGAAGACTCCCGACGCGGCCGCCGCCCCTTGGCGCGGCTCCCCGATCTACCACACCTCCCCTGGTTGGTCTCCCCACCGCTGCGGGAGCCGCGGCGAATCCGGTGGTCAACCCGGCCTCCACCGCGGACGGCGGAGCTCCGGTGGCCACCACGGCATCGGGTAACGCCAATATCTCTGCTGATGAGCCAGTCTTGTTGAATTTTAACAATACCCCGCTCGATCAGGTCTTTGACACGTATTCCCGCCTGTCCGGGCGGACCGTTTTGCGGCCAGCGACGTTGCCAGGCCAGGTGACGATCAAAACTTTGACGCCGTTGACACCGGAGGAAGCGGTCCAAGCGCTGAACACAGTTCTTGCCTTGAACGGCATCACGATCATTCCTCAGGGCGAGAAATTCGTAAAAGCAGTCTTGCCGGCTAGCGCGCCGACGGAAGGAACTCCTTTTTCGAAACTGGACTCGTCTGAGATACCCGAAGGCGATCAATTCATAACGCAGATTGTCAAGCTCAAGTATGCCGCGGCAGAGGAGGTGGCCCTGGCCCTTGTACCGCTCACAAAGAATCCGAGTGGCGTCGTGGGTATTCCCAGCGCCCAAGTAGTCATCTTGCGCGATCTCTCCTCGGTCGTGAAACGCATGCTGGAACTGATCGCAAAGATCGATACACAAGTGGAGCAAAGTTACACTTTGGAAGTGATTCCCATCAGGTACGGCAAAGTCACGGATATTTATGAAACCATGAATTCCTTGATCTCCGGGTCGGGCGGTGGCGGCACCGGGGGAAGTGGCGTTGGCGGGACTGCGAGGACTGCGGCAGCGGGTGGCCGGACCACTTCTGGCAGCCGGGGAGGAGCGCGCGGGGCCGGCGGGCGATCGGGGGCGGGGGGTGCCTATGGCGCGGGAGCGCAGGGCGGCATTAACCCGCAGACCGGACAGCCGTATCCGGCGGGACAGACCGGCCGAGGCAACGTGAGCGGGAACCGCGCCGATTTCTCGGGTCGCCTGCAACAGATCGTTAACCGGGCCGCGTCGGGCACCAGTGAGATGCAAATCCTCGGGGACGCGCGCATCGTGCCGGACGAACGATCGAATTCGCTGATTGTCTATGCCAACAAAGAGGACATGAAAATGATCACCAACATCGTTTCCAAAGTCGATGTCTTGCTGGCTCAGGTGGTCATCGAGGCGGTCGTCGTCGCGGTGACGCTCGGTGATAAATTTGACGCGGGAATAGTTGCCACGCAAAATCGCGTGGACAGCGGAAAATTTACGGGTGCGGGTGCTGCGTTCAATCCTGGCAATACCAGCCTGAGCTACCTGGATCCCCGAAGGCTGGTCGATCCGGGCAGCTTCGTGAGCACCAACGTAGTCCCTGGCGGCTTCAGCTACTTTGGCAAGTTTGGCGAAAGCTTCAATGTCGCGGTCAGTCTGGTCGCGTCGGATAGCCGAGCCAATATCATCCAACGTCCCCGCATTCAAACTTCGCATGCGGTGCCTGGATCGTTTTTTATCGGCGACAGTGTGCCTTACGCCTCCAACAACTACGGCGGCGGCTACGGCGGCTATTCGGGCTATAGCACAGCTTCGATTTCGTATCTGGAAGTGGGCACATCTCTGGAAGTGACGCCCTTCATCACGCCTGACGGGTTGGTCGTGTTGGACATCGTTCAGGAGATCAGCACCTTTGATGGTTTTGAAGATGTGACAAGTGGCGGCACAAGCGGCACCACCAGAGGTCCTAAATCCAGCACGAAAAGCGCGTCCGCAACCCTGTCGATCCGCGACGGCGACACCATTCTCTTGGGCGGGTACATCAGCGAATCGAAGACGAAAAATAAATCGGGCGTTCCCGTCCTCAAAGACGTTCCCATATTGGGCGCTCTGTTTCGCAGCAAGAGCACCGACGCCAGCCGCTCCGAGTTGGTGATATTGCTCCACGTCACAGTTCTT
>JBDTOW010000641.1:0-3639 GCA_039933075.1 Verrucomicrobiota bacterium
CAGTTGCAGTGCAGGCGAACGTCGCCAAAAAAACCGAAATCGAACGGCTGTTTGCTGAGACGAAGAAAGCGTTTGACCGGCTCGACATCCTGGTGAACAACGCGGGCATCTACGAATTCTCCCCGCTCGAGAGCGTCACCGAAGAGCACTTCCACAAGCACTTCGATCTGAATGTCCTCGGCCTCATCCTCGCTTCGCAAGCAGCGCTGAAGCTGTTCGATTCCGCCGGTGGCAGCATCATTAACGTCAGCTCAGTGGCCAGCACTATCGGGTTTCCAAATGCCGCGGTTTACTGCGGCACGAAAGGAGCGGTAGATGCGCTCACGCGTTCACTGGCCAAGGAACTCGGCGCGCGGGGGATTCGCGTCAACGCGATCAATCCCGGCATGGTGGAGACGGAGGGAACGCATTCGGCTGGCATCGTCGAGAGCGACATGCGCAAGCAAACCGAAGCGCAGACGCCGCTCGGCCGCATTGGGCAACCCCGGGACATCGCCGGCACCGCGGTTTTCCTCGCGTCCAGCGACTCGTCCTGGATCACGGGCGAAACCTTCGTCATCTCCGGAGGGTTTCGTTAGAAACTTCACGAACCAGTAAGCATCCCGGTTAACAAACAAAAAACAAAGAAAGGAAAAACGCATGAGCCAATATCACAAGCTCTACACGCCGCAGGATAGCGCCGTCGTGTTCATTGACCAACAGCCGCAGATGCTCTTCGGCATGGCGAACGCAGACCGCGCCACGATGATCAACAACGTCACGCTGCTCGCCAAAGTTGCGAAGGAATTCAAGGTGCCCACGGTGCTCACGGCCGTGGAGACGGAGAGCTTCAGCGGCTACATCTGGCCGCAGTTGCTTGACATTTTTCCCGGCCAGCCAGTCGTCGAACGCAGTTCTATGAACTCGTGGGACGACCCTGGCTTCCGCACGGCAATCGAGGCGACCGGTCGCAAGAACATTCTCATGACTGGCCTGTGGACGGAAGTTTGCATCACCTGGCCGACAATTGAAATGCTCGGCGCTGGCTACAATATTTATGTCGTCGAGGATTGTTGCGGTGCTACTTCACCTGCCGCGCAGGAAGCAGCGCTGTCGCGGATGGTTCAGGCCGGCGCAGTGCGCCTCACGACCATCGCAGCTCTGCTCGAATGGCAGCGGGATTGGGCAATGCGCGAACATTACAACGCGCTCATGAGCCTGCTCAAGCCGCAGGCCGGCGCTTACGGCGTGGGCGTTGAATACGCCTACACGATGGTTCATCACGCCCCGCAGTCCGCGCAGAAACCGCAGATCGTCCCGAAGAAAGCGCAGTGAACCGGCGCGTCATGCGGTCACAGTTTCTTTGGAAGAAGGCGTTGTAATTATGCCCGTCTACGTCGCCATCACTCGCCGCGTGCGGCCCGGCTGTGAAGCCGAGTTTCAGCAAGCGCTCCGCGAGTTTTTTCAAAGCTCGTTCGCGCACGACGGCGTGCAGGGCGC
Organism: Verrucomicrobiota bacterium; assembly: GCA_039933075.1. GTDB lineage: Bacteria > Verrucomicrobiota > Verrucomicrobiia > Limisphaerales > JACPZS01 > JBDTOW01. Next base: position 1,480 of record JBDTOW010000641.1, read on the forward strand.
GAGCATGCTCGTCCCGCCGACCGGGTCGGACAGCCGCGAATACGGCATCCTGCGCACATTCGCCGACCAGGCGCAGCGTGATGCCTTCTACGCGTCACCGATGTTCAAAGCGTGGGAGGAGCGGGCCAGGACCCTGACCGAAGGCGAGCCCGAGTATCGCCAGATGACGCTCCGCATCGCCTACAATCTGTTCACGCAAAAACCGAAACAGGAGAAGGAGGATTTCGCGCGTTGGATAAAGATGACCGGGCCCGGCAAGGGCGACGATTTCTTCCGCTGCAATGGCGCGGGTGAAATGCTGGTGTTCAGCGCTGCCGACTTTGAGGATTTCCTCGAACCGCGCCCCGATGTGCCGTCTTCGCTCGAAGGCGAACTCAAGGAAGTCGTTTCACTTCTTGCGGCGAACAAATGGCCGTTCCGGCTACACGCGACTTACGACGAAAGCATCACCCGCTTCCTGAACGTGTTCGAGGAAGTAAATCGCGACGTGCCCTTCAAAGGGCTGAACTGGTTTTTTGATCACTGCGAAACCATTTCCGACCGCAACCTGGAACGCGTGAAGGCGCTGGGCGGCGGAATCGCCATTCAACATCGGATGGCCTACCAGGGCGAATACTTTATGGACCGTTACGGCAAAAAGGCCGCGGAGCGAACTCCGCCGGTGCGGAGAATGTTGGAGCTTGGTATTCCAGTCGGCGCGGGGACAGACGCGACGCGCGTGGCGAGTTACAATCCGTGGGTTTCGCTTTATTGGTTGGTGACGGGCAAAACCGTGGGCGGTGTCGCGATGTATTCGGACAAGAATCGCCTCACGCGGGAAGGAGCGCTCCGGCTTTACACCCAAGGCAGCAGTTGGTTTTCGAGCGAGAGCGGAAAGAAAGGCGCGATTGTCCCCGGCCAGTTGGCCGATTTCGCCGCGCTCACGGACGATTACTTCTCCGTGCCGGAAGAACAAATCAAAGGCATCGAATCGGTGCTCACGGTTGTTGGCGGCCAGGTCGTCCACGCGACCGACGAATTCGCCCCTCAAGCGCCCCCGCCCATTCCCGTGCTGCCGGAGTGGTCGCCCGTGAAAGTGTTTGGCGGTTACGGCGCGCCGCTCGACGTTCGCAAGGCGGCGCGAGCTGGCGTTCCCGTGCCCCATCAAGACAGTGTCGGGCCTGATCAACACGCCTGCGCTCATGCCGCGCATCAACTTCTCGCGGGGATTGAAACCGCTCGCAACCGTTACGCCGAATTCTTCGGATCAGGCTGCGATTGTTTCGCCTTCTGACCTCAAAAAACATGTATGAAAACAGATCCGCAGAAACACCCATCGAGAGCCGGGCTGACCATCCGGTTTCATCTCACAGACGGGTCAGTTCACTCGTTCGTCCAGACGGATGCCGCAGCGGCCCGAAAGCTATGGGATGGAGTTGAACCGGCCAGGCTCTTTTCATCTCCGCGAATCGTCATCGGCAGCGAGCATTCCAAGGCGGTTTTCGTTTCCGCGGAAACAGTCCGGGTTGACTTCCTGCAGGACTCTTTCCAGTGCTGGGAGTTTCCGGGAGGATACTCCGACATCGTTGAACTATCGGAGGAGGAGTTTCGCAACCACGCGCACTTGGATCGACCTGCGCTGATGGCCAAACGGGAGCAGTCGGCTCCGGTTGGTGATTTGCTCGTTTCATTCGCCAAACTTCAGATGAGAGGAGGTCGTCCGCAGTTTGTGATGATTGAGATCCCCGTCAAGCTGCCTGCCGAGAGCCAGTCTTTCATGCAGTTCATGCTGTCCAAAGCGTCAGTCCACATGCGGCTGCGCGGTGGCGGAATCGGCGTGCTGAACCTGGCAAACCTGGCCGGCTACACAGTCTATCCGGGCGTGGCACAAATTCCCGCCGACTCCTGGCTGGCCGAGCCCATTGCGATCACCACCCACTGATTATGAATACGGCTGGCGAGGCTGGCGATGCGGACACAGCGGAGTTGTTTACGGAAGTTTCACGGGGCGTGGACAAGCTACTTTGGTTCGTCGAAGCCCACGCGCAATCCAAGGATTGAGATTCCATCTTCCCGTCATTGACGCTTCCCGCAGCCGTTCGTTGCTCAACCTGACTCCCTCCATGAACCTGTCCATCGGAGCGCGGATGCCCACATCCGCGAGTCAACCCACCAGAACTA
>JBDTOW010000642.1:0-3638 GCA_039933075.1 Verrucomicrobiota bacterium
TTCGCCACCCTGCCGGGGCGGGCCACGGCGGATGTGGACTACCTGTCCCAATCAGGCACCTTAATCTTTGCGCCCGGGGAAACGCGAAAGACCATTAGCATCCCGCTGCTCAACGACGGCCTGTTTGAGGTTGCCGAAACGTTCAGAGTTATTCTTCGCAATCCCGCCGGACTTTCGCTGAGCGCCCCCAGTGTGATTACCTTCACGATCAATGACAATGAACACGGTTATTCCATTGAGCGCAGCCCCGGCCAAGGCGCCTTCTTCGAAATTAGACTCGTCGTCCGCGAAAATTCCGGCGAGACGCTCGTGAATATCTATCGTGATGGCGACTTCAATTTCACCAGTTCGGTCGATTTCCGCGCCCACGCCGATGACGGTTCAGGAAGCACCGCAACCGCTGGCAAGGACTTCGTCGCCGCCTCCGGAACAGTGGTCTTCGGCCCTGGCGAAACCAACAAAACAATCGCTATTCATCTGCTCGACGACCACCTCATCGAATTGGGTGAGCGATTTATTATCGAGTTGAGCAATCCAACCGGCGGCATTTCCATCGTCGAGCAGCAGCGCTGGGTTGAAATCCAGGACAAAGAACGCAATCCATTGCGCGTGGATCCAGATTTCAACGCCGCCGTTCACTACGCCCGGGGCCCCGGCTCTGACGAAAGCGATGCGAATCTGCAAGTATTGCCGGACGGACGGATTGTCATGGCCACCCCACTCTGGCGTCTCACCGGTGAAGACGGTGTTGGCATCGTGCGATTGCTGCCGAATGGCAGTCTCGATCCTACATTTCAAATGGCGAGCGTTTCCACGCTGTTGCAAACGCTGGCACTCCAAACCAATGGCCAGGTGCTGGTGGGCGGCGGCGCGGACTTGTGGATTAATGGCCAGCCGGTCCCGCAACTGGCCCGGTTGAACGCCGATGGCACGCTCGATTCGCAATATGTGGCGCGCCTGCCGAAGCCAACGAATGCCGTGGTGCTCGCTTTGGCCGCGCAACACGACGGAAAATCGCTGGTGGCCACCGATAATGGCGGCCTCGTCCGGCTCAATTCAGATGGGTCAGTCGATCCATCGTTTCAACCAGTGTTGTTCGATAGCGCGATCCTGCGCATCATCCTGGATAATAAAAATCGTGCTTTGATCTGGGGCGGATTCAGCCGTGTCAACAAACTCTCACGTCCCGGTCTGGCGCGATTGCTGCCAGACGGTTCGCTGGACAACTCGTTCCTCGCAACCTGGAACTTCGGTTCGATTCAGTACTTCGCTCTTGAGGACAAGGACACCGTTTTAGTCCGGTTTACAAATTCCGACGGTCTGAACACCGTGGCGCGGCTGACAGAGGAAGGTTCAGTCGACCCAAACTTCAAACCGTCCGGGAACTTAAACTCCAGCGCTTCCGTGAATTTAATTGCCGCCGCTCCCCGCGGCAGAGTTCTGGTGTCTTCGACAGGGCAATATGGGTCGGGACTTGTCTCGAATTTGAACCCGGACGGAAGCTCCGACGAATCGTTGCCCGACGGCACCTATACCGTCACCTTCCCGAGCGACGGGGGTTGGTATTCGCGCTATTCGCTGACCCCGGAACCGAGCGGCAACTTGCTCGTCAAAGGCGACGTCCTGGCCGTGAATGGCCAACGCGGGCCCGGGTTGGTTCGCCTGCTGGTGGATGCGCCGACGCCGCGGATCGAAGTGGACATGAGTTCGGCCAGCGTGGTTGAAACCAACGGGCTGGTCGATGTCAAGCTCGTCCGAACGGGCGACATCTCCGCGCCCTTCACCGTGAATTGGGCGACCGCCGGCGGCACCGCCCAACCCGGCCAGGACTTTGTGGCCGCCGGCGGGAGTGTTACTTTTGGCGTGGGCGAATCCGATCATTCCATTTCGCTCCGGTTGCTCGACAACGCGCTGCTGGACGGCGACCGCACCGTGCGCCTGCGCGTGACGCTTCCGAACGGAGCGTTGCTGCCCGCTGTGTCGTTCACGATTGTGAATGACGATCTTGGTTTTGTTCCCGGCGGTTCTTTCGCGTTTCCCAACGGACGTTTCCTGATGAACGTAACTGGAAATCTTACCCGAACCAACGTCCGCATTGAAATCTCGAGCGATCTCCTCGGGTGGGGAGAGTGGGGGCAGATGCCCAAGGATTCGCAAGTCATCAACTTTGATGCCTCCAGTGATAAGCAATTATTCTATCGATTGGTAAGCGAGTAGCCACAATTTGAAGGCTTCCCCGGGCTTGCGCGACCTCCGACTTTAGACTCGGGTGGAGCCCGTCCAACGAAAAATAATTCGATTCGCGTGATACGATCTTCCGGCTGGCGGCGCATGTAGGAGTAAAGAGGCAGCGCCTGCAGGTGGCTGCCACCACAAAAACCAACACTCAATTGAGAAACGAAAAACGAGATCTTGAATATGAAAATTAGCGCATACTTTCAAATGACCCTTGTGTCCATGGGGGCGGTCATGAGCGGTGTCGCCGATAACGCAACGACCCATGATCAGGACGGCAACGCAGTGGTAGGAGCGGTTCTCTTCACGGTGGGCTTCCCCAACGTTCACAGCAATGGCCGAACGTGTGCGACCTGCCACGTGCCGAGCGAGGACTTCCAGCTCACGCCGCAGAACGTGGAGGAGCGTTTTCAAGCGCTCCAGCGCCGTCTGCGCACCAACCCGCAGGCAGACGATCCGCTCTTCCGGTCCATCGACGCCAACGACGGCGCCCATGATTTCACCAACCTTCGGCAGCACGCGCTCGTCCGCGTGTTCATCCCACTGCCGACCGACTCCAGCGGCCAAAAGCTCGTCTGGCCGGTCGACGATCCGGACGCGACCGAGGTGGCGCTGTGGCGCTCCACACCGACCGTGCTGAACACCGCTTTCACGGCGCCCTATCAACTCGACGGGCGACAGGCGACACTCCAGGCGCAGGCGCTCGGTGCGCTCATCGGTCATTCGGAGATCACCGCCGCGCCAGAGCCGCGCTTCTTAAACGATGTCGCCGCGTTTCAGAAGACCCTGTTCTCCTCCGCTTCGGTCCGGCGCTTGGCCGTCGCCCTGGCGAGCGGGCAACCGCTCCCGCGGACCGATCCGCCGCTCAACGGCGTCGAACGCCAGGGCAAGGCACTCTTCGACCACCACTGCGCCACTTGTCACGGCGGGCCAACGCAGACGGTTCCGCTGGCGGAGATCGAGGGGCCTGGTATCCACGATATTTTCGTCTCGAAGCCGGTGCCACCGTTCGCGACCGACTTGCCATTCGCACCGTCTCCGCTCGAGCCGAGGCTCTGGGCGTTCCGAGTGGCGGGACAGACTGATCCGGTCGTGATCCCTTCCACGGACCCGGGTAAAGCGCTCCTGACGGGAAGCCCAACCGACATGAACGGCTTCGAGATGACCACTCTGTACGGTATCTTCAAGACGGCGCCCTATTTCCACGACAATAGCGCGGCGACGCTGGAGGATGTCGTGCGACACTACCAGCTCGTATTCGAAGCGGTTCGTCGAGTGATCCCGGACTTTCTGCCATTCCCGCAACGTCCGGATCCAATCACTGACGATCAGTTCGCTCCCCTCATTGCCTATCTCAAGAAGATCTGATCGCGAGGCGAAGTGCGGCGGTTTACTGTAAGCGC
>JBDTOW010000643.1:0-3634 GCA_039933075.1 Verrucomicrobiota bacterium
ATCGCTGTAGCGCACGTATTCCAGCCGCGCCTCGCCGCCGAACGAGAGATACCAGTCGCCGTTCGTGTTCAGCGGAATGTATTTCACCGGGTCGAAAAAATCCGTGCGGTTCGTGGAGTTACGCAGCACCGACCAGTCCTCGTTGTAACGCAGCGTCTGGTAAGCCGGCGGTTCGGCGGCTTGCGACAGAGTGCAACTCACCGTTAACACGATTGCTGCACTCAGCGCAAAGTGTGATCGTTTTCGTTGAAACCACCTCATAAGATGGAGTTGAGGATAGCCGTGAACGCCGGGAGCGTCGTTTACGGCGCTTCCTCCATGAACCAAATGTCCCGAGTCCGCTTCGCATCCGGGTTTAACCGTGCGAGTGATGGAAACGGTTATGGTGGTTGGTTGGTTCATCGGGATGCGTTTTGCTTGTTTGATAATTGAAATGGCTGAACCGTCCCAACCTCAGAACTCACCCGGCTGGTGTCGCTAACCTCAAATGGTGCATACGGACGATTTCCGGCAGCATCTTCAAGGTCTGGATGAGTGACGACGGCATAATTTCCTGCTACCCACGGCTGCGCTGGAACGAAGCGCCAAATAGTTTCTCCATTTTCCAGATGCGCGTCGCCTGCGAGACGCTGCCGGTCCAACCCACGAATGGCGATCAAGTCTTCGGCGGACGAACTGATAGGTTTATCAAGATGAAGCACGAGAGGAGACCGGCTTCCCAGTTGTGGCGGTTCAAACGTCCAGAGAGCCGGCTGTGGCGATTGAGCATCGAATGCCGTAACCTGCCAAGTTTTGCGAACAGGCTTTGTCAACGCCGTATGATCAATCACCAATGTCACCGTTTCTCCCGCATGGAGCGCCCGTCCGAGGGCCAGATTAGGCCCGACGGCGGTCTTTACCCGGCCCGGGTGGAAAAGAATCGTCACCCTTTTGTCGTCCGGGCTGGAAAGCAGCAGATCGAGAAACGGCTCTTTGATTTCAGCGCCATTGGCATCTATCAACTCAAGGTTTTCGACGCGCAATGGCGGTTCAATCGGAATCGAAAAGCGCAGTTCGATGCGCAGCAGGTTTTCCGGAACTGTTGAGCCAGACGGATAAACCTGAGCCGACGACTTGGCATTGAGTGCCGCGGCTGACACTACAATGAGCAGCGACATTGTGATGGATTGAAGTGTTCTCACGGAACAATCGCTCTCTTGGCCAGATCGGAGTAACCCTCGTCGGTTCGCAACATCTGGTGAACACCGTGCCATGTGTCCTGCGGGCCATATTTGTAGTCGGCAAAGTCATACTCGTTGATGAAATCGCTCAAACGCAGAAAAGCGCCCTTGCGAATGGATACCAGTTCCATATCGCCCGACGCCTCATCACGTCGCAATGCGCCGAGAAATTCCTTGTTTTCGTCGCCAAGCTGCGCGACGCCCGCGAGCGGAACAGAGATTGACTTAAGGCCGAGCAGCGGTTCGGCAGGCCACTTGATCGGAGTCGAAAGGCCGGGCTGAGTTGACGCTTCGGCAATTGCGGAAACAGACATCAAGTCGGCAGACTTGTGGGAGTTGATCAACAGAACCATCGGTCCTTGGCCGGCATCAAAGGTAACCATGTCCACCGGCGAGCTTCCCCAGCCCAGTTCGGCGATGGTCTTGCCCGTAACGTGCGCGCCGTCCTTTAGATCTTTGAGAGGGATTGTTACGAGCGGCGTGCAAGTGTAGGCAGCGACCAGGTTAGGCTCACCCTTCAAGCTGACGACCGCCATCTTACGGATCGGTGCGCGCGTCTCGAACTCGTTATGCACTGCGTGATACATTTCGATGCTCGTTGCGGTCGCATCACCGGTGAATGGGAAATTATAGACCCGTAATGTTGAAGCGAATTTCTCATTGGACAAGCCGGCCACATAGAGCTTGCCTCCAGCAAATACCAGATCAGTCACGGTGAAGGCCGCTTGTGGCATGTCACGCCAGAAGTTCTTTTCAGCAGTCGGGCAATTTTTGATTTCAACCGATGTTTGGGGAGTTTTTGCCAGATTAACGACAGTCACTTTTCCCGCCGCATCCACTGACACCAAGGCTGGGCTTGCGACATCGTCGCCTCGGTCAACTGAAACAGTGATGTAGGCCAATTCCGCTCCGGGCCGGAAAGCCATGTCTTCGAAGTGCAGCTTCTCTGGTTGAGTGTGCAGTGCTCTTGCAATCGGTGTGGAAACATTTTTCAGGTTGAATGTTTTTGTCGTGGCACTGGCAACCGGCGGGAGTTGCAATGCGTGGATTTCGCCGGCACGCCAGTCGGCGATAATCACGGTGTTGGCGTCGGCGAATGTCATCGCGCCAACAGATTTCATTGGCCCGGCGCTCGCGCCGCAGACGGCGGCGCAGACTGCGAGAACACCAACCGCGCAGAGTACATTGTTTCGGATTTTAGAGTGCTTTGGATTTTTCATAATTGTGTGGTCAGTTGATGTCGGTTTTTATTTTGCTTCGGATGTAATGGGAATTGGTCTATTTAAGAACGCCGTGAGTGCGGGGATTGTCTGGTGCGGCGCTTCCTCCATGAGCCAGTGGCCTGAGCCGGGGATTATTTGACCCTGAACATTAGTCGCCACCAGTTTGGCTTGATCAATGAGGAAGTTGCCGCTGGCTTTCTCACCGGTCAGCACCAGCACCGGCATGGGCAGCGGTGTGGCGCTCAATTGAGCGAAGTCCTTCGCATCTTGTGCGAAATTGCGAAAGTATTCAAAACCGGCACGCACGCCGCCGGACTGGGCATAGGCTTTTGCGTAGAAACGACGGTCAGATTCGGGAATCGAGTTTTTAGGATCGGCGGCAAAGTCATTCCAGAAATGCTCGAAATAGGTTCGCTCGCGTCCCTTCACAAGCGCCAGAGGTGTTACGCCATAAAAGTGGAAATGCCACAGATCGCGCATAAGCCAAACATCCTTCCAGTTGCCGATGCCGGGTAGAAACGCGTCCATCAACACGAGGCGCTCGGTCGCTTGCGGGAATTGCGCGGCGTAGGCATAAGCGACCATCAACCCGATGTCGTGGCCGACGATTTGCACGCGATTGAATCCGAGCGACGTGACGAGGTCGTGAATATCCACGGCCATGCTCTTTTTGTCGTAACCGGTCTCGGGCTTGGCGGAATCTCCCGCACCGCGCAAGTCAGGAACGATGACCGTGTGGTTCGTGGCCAACAGCGGCATGATGGGAAGCCACATGTGGCTGGTTTCGGCATAACCATGCAACAACACCACCGGACTGCCTGTGCCGCCGATGAAATAGTGCAACCGAGTTCCATTAACGTCAGTGTAATGCTCGGTGAAGCCAGTGGGGAGTTTACCGGCCGTTGCTGTGAGCGTGGAGCAAGCCAATAGCATTGCCCCAAAGTTTGCTGCGCCAACAACGAAGTTTCGTTTAGATGATATTAGGCTCATAGGGATGTTTGGTAGCGTTTAGTGGGTTGCGTGGAAACTTGGGAAAAGGTTTGCTGGAGACCAGGAAGGCAGCGCATCAGGCACGTTCTCAGGGATCAGGTTTTTGTATTCCTGATTCGAATAGACCGGTTTGCCGCCTACCACAGTCAATACAGATTCAATGGTCTTGATCTCCTCTTCTGCCACGGTCATATAGTCCTT
>JBDTOW010000644.1:0-3632 GCA_039933075.1 Verrucomicrobiota bacterium
ATGGACTTCGCCTAATCAAGGAATATCAACTCGGCACCAACTATCTTTTGAACGCCGTTGTTCGATTTGAAAACCGTTCCGGACAGCCGATCCGAATTCCTCCATCGGACCTCGTCGTTGGAACCGCCACACCGATTGGGACCAACGACGCTCCGAACATGATGGGACTGTATTGGTATGACGGGAACAAAGCCACGCACATCGACGAACCGTGGTTCGCCAACCGCACCCTGGGATGCGTACCAGGCACGCCGCGAACCAATTACCAATCCGGTGATGTGAAGATTGTTTGGGCCGCTGTTCACAACCAGTTTTTCACTTTGCTGGTGATGCCGAAAGAACCAGCTCCAGGTCTCGTTGCGTGGCACATCGATTTGCCTCATCCAAGTTCGAGCGCGAACCCCGGGGACTCGCGCAGGCTCTCTACCTTGTTCGGCTACCAAACCGCTCTGCGGTATCCCGAGTTCATCATTGCGCCGGATCAGATTGTCGCGCGGCAGTTTGAGATCTTCGCCGGCCCCAAGGAATACAACACTCTGGCCCGGCTCGGAAACAATCAGGACCTGGTTATGGACTTTGGCGGGTTCTTCGGTTTTTTCGCGAAAGCTTTGCTTCTGTCGATGAATGCTTTGCACGCACTTGGGATTTCTTACGGGCTGGCAATCATTGCCATTACCATTATCATCAAGCTCCTTTTTTGGCCGCTCACCAAGGCCAGCACGCGTTCGATGAAACGGATGGCGGCGCTGCAGCCGCAGATGAAAGCCCTCCAGGAAAAGTACAAAGAAGACCCCCGTAAAATGAACGCCAAGTTGATGGAGTTCATGAAGGAAAACAAGGTGAGCCCGTTGGGCGGCTGTCTGCCGATGGTGATCCAGATTCCAATTTTCTTCGGTTTTTATCGAATGCTGCAAAGCGCCATTGAATTGCGAGGCGCCCGGTTCCTGTGGGCGTGCGATTTATCGCAGCCAGATACTATAGGCCTGATTCCGGGATTGAATTTCCCAATAAACCCGTTGCCGTTGATCATGGGGGTTACTCAATTCTGGCAAGTTCACTTGACTCCGCCCTCCCCGGGTATGGATCCCGTCCAGCAGAAAATCATGAAGTACATGCCACTCATGTTTTTGGTAATTCTCTACAATTTCTCCGCGGGTTTGGCGCTTTACTGGACCGTGCAGAATTTGCTAACTATCGTGCAAATGAAGCTGACAAAAAGCGTTGATCCCAAGCCTGGAGGCCAGGCTACTCCGCCCGCAGCGCCCGTTCGAGCGGCGGGATTGCCAAAGCGAAAAAAATGATCTCAATGATGGAACCGTAAATCACGGTAACCCGATCCCGCAAAATTATGGGTGCTCAACCAAAAGAAACACTCGAGGACATGCTTCGATATCTCGGATTCGTCACGACCGTCGAAGAACATAAGATGGATGACGGTTGTTTATTGGATGTCCAGACGGACGATTCGGGGCGGTTAATTGGGCGCAAAGGCCAAACCTTGGTTGCGCTGCAATATATTCTTAATCGGTACCTCTTCCAACAGGATCCCCACACTCCGAAAGTGACAATCGATGTCGCTGGTTATCGCAGCCAGGCTCGGGAGGAACTTATCAAGAAGGCCCAGGCGGCGGCGGAAAAAGTGCGGCGCTGGGGCGACGTCGTGGAGTTGGAACCCTTGAACGCGTTCGATCGGCGTATCGTGCACAACGCGTTAAAAGACGATCCCGCCGTCGAAACCCATAGCATCGAAGTGGATGGCACCGACCTTAAAGCGATCCTGCTTCGGGCCAGACGCTGACACACGCCTGATTCGCCAGTCGATATTCGGCCCCGGCAATCACTCATTCGGAATTGAGTGAAAGTCGATTGTCAGGCTGAAGCGAGGCGAAGCTGCCGGATTTATTGGATGAGTTCCTTCGAGGAACGAACGCGAGCTTCCATTTTCTTGACGATAGGCAAAGCCCTCGCAATCGCGTTTTCCTCAGTCTGCCCGGCAAACGACTTCATGACCACGCGCACCGCCGCGATTGTGTCACCGTTTCGGTCGTGCAGCGGGAGTGTCACGAGCGCAGAATCCTTCACTTTGCCGTAATAAACAGTACTGCGGGCGATGACATCTTCCTCGACCGTCCCACCGGGTTGCCCGAGTTCTTTTTCATCAAGACTCGCGATCGATTGGACCTTCAAATCTTTGCCGGCGGCGGCGTAAATCTTCAATCCCAGCAACCGTGGATACTGCTGAAACATGTCCTTCACCAGGGTCTGGGCAAGGATAACCCTCGGTGAGTAATTAATCTTGATATCGGTGAAGTAGCTCACGGAATCGGACTTGGTCCAGAAACCGACCTTTCCCGAATTAAAAGAGCCATCGGCAAACGGAGGAATGATCTCTTTGCCATTGAGCAAGCAACGGACGGTGTTTCCCTTGCAGGTCAGGGATAATTCGTGCCAAACACCCTTGGGGATTTCGACGTCTGCTCCAATCGGCGGACTGCGCTCGCCATTGACAATTTTGTAAAAGCGAAAGGTGTTTCCCAGCGAACTGGCTCGCACATAATAGTAGTTTTTTTCATCCAGGATTCGGAATGCCAGCCCGGCCATTTGCTCGACGGCCCCGCCCACTGTCTTGAAGCGGACAGACATGGTAAAATCCCCGAAGGTTTCCTTCTCATAAATGAGCAGGGGAAAGTGTTCATCCGCCGGGTTGTGATCCAATTGGGCCAGGACTGGTTTCCGGGTGACGATCGGCGCATTCGGAGTCAACGGCGGCAATATCGGGGGCACTTCATCCATGATGACTTTCCAATTCCCCGGTTTCCCCACCCCGGTCAAGGTGCTCCGAAAACCAGGCGGCAGTTCGTTGATGTGCAGGGAAAGATCAATCTCCAGTTCGGTGGCACTCAGTGGAGCCGCCAGAATGATGAGCCAGACCGAGATGACCAGACGCAACATGATTCGCCACCGTAACAAAACCGAAGTAAACGACAAGCGTTTGTCTGGTTCATTTCACCACGGTTGGCCGTTACGCCGCGCGGATTGACACTGTTCGCAAGTGACCTTGCGGGATTTTATTCGATCCGTTCGAATGGAAAAAACTTTCCCGCGTCGTTCCCACATCACTTGACAGCGCCGGTTAGTAGATCATGTCTGCGACAGTTTTATTGGCAGGAATAAAAGGCACCACATGCTCGGTGTACGGAGTAATAACGTCGAGCACATAGGGTTCGTTCGAGTCGAGCATTCGTTGCAATGCTGCGCGCAAATCGCGCTTAAACATGACTCGTTCGCTCGGAACGTTGAAGCTTTTGGCCATGGCAACATAGTCCGGATAGATCTGTTTCATATTCTCCGGATCGCCCAGATAGGTATGTCCGCGATTGCCGGCATAGAAACGATCTTCCCATTGCACGACCATTCCGAGGTGCTGGTTATTCAGGATAAGCGCCTTCGCGGCAATCTTTTCAATATGCGCCGTGGCCAGCTCCTGGACATTCATCAAAAAGGAGCCGTCGCCGTCGATGTCAATGACCTGCTTGTCCGGACAGGCAACCTTTGCGCCGAGCGCGGCTGGATACCCGTAACCCATCGCGCCCAGGCCGGCGCTGGTAAGCAACTGGCGCGGGAACTTGAAT
>JBDTOW010000645.1:0-3632 GCA_039933075.1 Verrucomicrobiota bacterium
TATTGCTACGGACTCACCGATGACGCGTCCGCCCATCACGAGCACGTTCATGTCGTCGTGCTCGACCCCCTGGTGCGCTGAGTAATGGTCGTGGCAGAGTCCGGCCCGCACGCCGGGAATCTTGTTCGCCGCGACCGAAGCGCCGACGCCGCTGCCACAGACCAGAATGCCGCGCTCGGCTTTGCCATCGCGGACAGCCAGGCCCACGGCTTCAGCATAGTCCGGATAATCCACGGGCTTGGTGTTGCGTGTGCCGAGGTCAAGCACGTCGTGTTTCCGTTTGATTAAATCGGCCTTGACGAATTCCTTGAGTTCAAAACCCGCGTGGTCTGCTCCGATTGCGATCTTCATGATGCTGCACCTTGTATTGTCATTGTGACGTCAATGTGACTGTTATGAAACGTTCTCCCGAAAACTTCCACGAACAGCCGCAGTCGCGCGGCTGTCACGGCGAACTTCACCGGCTGCACCCGCCATTGCCAGTTTCCCTCGATTGTCCCCGGGATGTTCATGCGCGCGCGCTGATCGAGACCGAGCACGTCTTGCATCGGGAAGATAGCCACGTTGGCGGGCGACGCCATCACGGCGCGAATCGCGGCAAGATGAAACGCGGCGTCGCTTCCGCCCGCGTAGGCCAGCACTCCCCGCCGTTGGGCGGGGCGCAGATGCCGAAACCAGCCGACGATCGTTTCGTTGTCGTGATTGCCGGTATAGGCGGCGCCAACCCGTGCATAATTGTGTGGTAAATGATCGGCCGAATCCGGTTCGCTGCCGAAGCCGAATTGGAAGATGCGCATCGGTGCCAGGCCGAACGTGTCGCGCAAGCGGATATCAGACGCGATCACGTGACCCAGGTCTTCGGCAATCATGGGGTGCGAGCCGAGCTTTCGTTCGACGGCGGCGAACAACTTGAATCCGGGCGATTTTACCCAGCGCCCGCTTCTGGCGCTGGGAGCGTGCGCCGGAATGGACCAGGTGCGAGTGAAGCCGAGAAAATGGTCAACGCGCACGGCGTCGAACAAATCAAAGATGCGGGCGAAGCGCCGCACCCACCAGGCGAAATCCGTTTGCTCGTGTCTTGCCCACTCGTATTGCGGATGACCCCAATGCTGTCCGTTCTGGTTAAATCGATCCGGTGGATAGCCTGAGACACGCCGCGGCTGGCCGCGTGGGTCGATCTGGAAAAGTTCCGGATGGCTCCAAACGTCCGCGCTGTCGTGCGCGACGAAGATGGGCAGGTCGCCGATCAATCCGATGCCGCGGCGGTGTGCGTAATCGCGCAGCGCCCGCCATTGGCGGTCGAACTCGAATTGCACAAAACGATGACCCGCGATTTCATGCGCCAAACGTTCGCGTGCGGCGCGCAAGGCCGATGGCTCGCGCCTCCGGACCCCTGGCTCCCACTCGGTCCACGGTTTGCCGGCTGAATCCCGGCGCATCGCCGCAAACAGCGCGAAGTCCTCGAGCCAGTCCGCGTTCGCATCGCGGAACTCGAGGAATCCGCGCTCTTTTTCGCCGCGCCGGCGTTGAAAGCCGGCGAAAGCCTGCCGCAATCGATCTTCGCGAAACCGCAGCACAGCGGGAAAATTGATCTGCCGCGAGGAGAGGCTGCTCGACGGTTTCAAGTCCCGCGAGGTCAGCAGGCCCTGCCGAGCGAGCGCGCCGAGCGACACGAGCCACGGGCTGCCGGCGAAGGCCGAAGCGGAGTCATACGGCGAGAACGCCGGGGCCCGACCAGGCGGCCCGATGGGGAGCATCTGCCACCACGTCTGCCCTGCGTCCGCAAGGAAATCGATGAAGCGATGAGCCTCCGCGCCGAGGTCACCACTGCCGTGCGGGCCGGGCAGGGAAGTGACATGCAGCAGAATTCCACTCGAGCGGCGCTGAAAATCAAAGGCTGATCTCGATGATGAAATCAACGTCCTCATCGCAGAGGCGCTCCTTGAGTCAGCGGTTGTTGTGCTTGTGGCTCGGACTGAATGTGTCGTTCAAAGCTGAAAGCTTTTGGAAATTCCGGAACTGAATCCCGAAAGGATTCTAGCGCGAAGCTGATAATCTCTGGAAGTTCCGGAACTGAATCCCAACGGGATTCTGGCTTAAAGCCCAGGGTTGCGAGGAGCGAGCTACCCTGGGAAATCGGACCGCACCCCACCAACCCCATCAGGGTTGCGGCCCAACGGCGGAAATGTGACGCAACCCCGTTGGGGTTGAAACCCCATCGAGCAGACCCAGGGTAGCTCGCAACTCGCAACCCTGGGCTGGAAGACACAATCCCTTTGGGATTGCAGAACCGCCGCTGCTGCAGACGTTCCGTTTGCTTCCCGGTTAGTTTGGAATTTCCGAATGGCATTTTTGTGAAAGCGGGCGTGAGAGGGCTGGAAGACACAGTCCCTTTGGGGTTGCAGAACCGTCGCCGCTTCAGACGTTCCGCTCGTTTCCCGCGTGGCTTGGAACTTCCGAAAGGCATATTGCTAATCCGATCGCGATGACGAAGCGCGGCGCGGTTTCCTGAGCACGACCACGGAACGCGCGTGCACGAGATAACTCGCAGCCTCCAGTTTGGGTTCGTTTCCCGGTGCAACGATGTCTTCCGGGCTGGGCCGCGCGGTGTCCACGACGCGCCGCCATTCAGATAACTGGCCCTCCTGCACCGTAAAGTTGCGGTGATCCCAGTGGCCGTTGATCATCACGTAAAGATCGTCATCGCCGACGGGCGCGCCGTGCAACGCGTAGGCGAGGCACCGGGACTCGGCTCCGAGGTCAACCGGTCCAGCGGCTCCATACCAGGTAACGTCTTCGCGCCAGAAAGTCGCGCGCCCAATGGACGGGTGCGCCTTGCGAAAAGCGATCATGAGTTTGAAGAAGCGAAAGACGTCGCGATTGTTTTCGAGCCGCGCCCAATCGAGCCAGGTGATTTCGTTGTCCTGGTTGTAGGGATTATTGTTGCCGCGCTGGGTGTTCAGAAACTCGTCGCCGGCGACGATCATTGGAATGCCGTTGGCGAGCAGGAGCAGGGCGGAAAAGTTCTTCGCCTGTTGCCGGCGCAACGCGAGCACTTCTTCCGGCGCGTTCGCGTCGCCTTCCCAGCCGCAGTTCCAGCTCAGGTTGTCGTTGGTGCCGTCCGTGTTGCCGTGGCCGTTGGCCTCGTTGTGCTTTTCGTTATAGGCCACCAGGTCGTAAAGGCAAAATCCATCGTGCGCGGTCAGGAAGTTGACGCTCTGATGGGGGCGATAGGTTTCGTGCAAGCCGTCGGGAAAAAGATCATCGCTGCCATAGAGCCGCTGCATCAACGCACCAAACTTGCCAGGCTCACCGCGCACGAACGATCGAACGTCGTCGCGAAACCGGCCGTTCCATTGCAGCCACGCCATCCCGGGGAACCCGCGGCCGAGTTGATAGCTTGCGATGTCCCAGGCCTCAGCTACGAGCCGGACGTCGGACAGGCGCGCGAGCAGGCTGATTTCTGCGACCAGCGAGGCTTCATGCACGTTCATCGTACCGTCGGCAGCGCGGGAAAAGATCGAGGCCAGATCGAAACGAAAGCCGTCCACGCCCATCGCGCGCGCCCAGAAGCGGAGGCTTTCGAGCACGAGCAGGCGCCCGGCGGGATGGCCGGTTCGCACGGTGTTGCC
>JBDTOW010000646.1:0-3617 GCA_039933075.1 Verrucomicrobiota bacterium
CCGAGCTTGAGACTCAACCCTGAACATCTTACTCTATGATTCTCAATGTTTTCAAATGGCGGTCTATCCCGACACCAGCCTCAAACAGTGGTAAATCTATTTTGATCGCCTCGACAGTTGCGCTATTGCTCAATGGTTCGCTTGTGACGGATGCAGCCAGCTCGCGGCCTGTTCCTTCGGACTTCAGCTCATTAGCCGACTCCAAGCCGGACATCGTCTGGCGAAATCGAGCAAACGGAGCAAACTCGATTTGGCTGATGAATGGAACTAATCAAAGCCAGGATGTCTCAATCGCGTCTTGCGCGCCGACTGGCTGGAAAATCGTCGGCACCGGCGAGTACGATGGCGATTCCAACAACGACCTCTTTTGGCAGGCAATCGTACCCGGGCAAAGTGGCGATGGCGCTGTAGCCGTTTGGCGGATGATCGGCACTACTTTCCAAAACGCCGTCGCAATTAATCCAATTTGTGAAGGGCTCTGGCGAGTCGTTGCAACCGCTGATTTCAACGGCGACAACTTTGCTGATCTGCTCCTTCAACACGAAATCACTGGCAACAAGTGTATCGAATTCATGAGCGGCGGCGCCAATCCTATTGGTTGCGCCGAATTGCGTGACACCAATGGGAACAACAATTCAGACACAAACTGGGTCATGACCGCTGCTGGAGATTTTGGTCAGTTCGTTAACGGAGCCGTAAACCCCACGAAAGATGGCACGCCCGACATCGTGCTGCGTAATTTTAAGACCGGACAAATTGCGATCTGGTTGATGGTTCGAACAAACTCGACCACCTCTGCGACATTCACGGGAATCCTAACGCCTGGTACGCAGCCCGACCAGGACCAGAAGATAGTCGGCGCGGCGGATTTTGATGATGGTGGCACGGGAGCAACTGACCTGCTCTGGCGCCACGCCATTTCCGGACAGAATAATGTCTGGAAGATGGGCGGGACTGTCTATCAAAACACGGCCTATAAACTGAGCGCACGAACAGATCCAGCATGGAGGATCGCTACGCAGGATATGGGGGACAGCACCTGGCGCCTGCCGACTGTTTACGGTGGCGTCAGTGCGACGATTACTCCGCCCGGAATCAGGCTGGACTTCAACATCCAACCGAAGCTGATATCGACTACCGACCCTTCTCTTGTCGGGCACATTTACATAAACCGTAGGCAACTGCCGGGCGGCAGTTGGACCCCGATGACGACCCCGCTGTTGCCTTACAATGTTACATCTTGGCTCGATCAGAACGTTCTATCGGGAACACGGTACGAGTACGAGGTCGCGCGTTCGGTCAGCGACCCGGGAGTATACTACACTCCCTCCCGGATCGTCGCCGGCATCTCGATTCCGCCCACTGACAACCGCGGGCATGTCATTTTGTTAATCGACGGTTTACTCGAAAATGATGCTGGAGTCACCTCTCAACAAGTGGATCCTCTCCTGAGAGCTCAGTTGACAGACGCGCTCGCCACGTTCCAGAAAGATCTAGTCGGCGACGGTTGGCGAGTTACTGCTGTTCGACTTGGGAACTCATCGAACCCTGTGCGTCACGACGACATCAACTGGGGGTCAAATCCACAGCGCATCCAAACAGTGAAGGATGAGATTGCAGCCAGAAAAGCCAGTGATACTGCTTGCATCATCATCATTGGGCATTTGGCAATACCCTATTCAGGCACTACAGGCGTCGACGGACATAACGATGTTCCCCTTAATCGCCCAGACCATCAAGGCGCATGGCCCGCTGATATGTATTATGGCGACCTGCAATCGTGGCCAGACACCGATCAGAACTTGCACACGAACATCGATTTCCCAGACAATTCAACTTTTCTCGGTGACAAAAAGTTTGATCCCAATTTCTTCGGCCGATACTGCGATCCCACCGATCCGCTCTGTCCACCGGCAAAGTTGGAATATGCAGTTGGCCGCATTGACTTTGCCCGGCTCCCGCAACTGGGGACAGATACGATCGCTAACCATCCGACCGGTGCGGAGATCGACCTTCTCGTTAAGTATTTCACAAAAAACCACAAGTATCGGTGGCGCCTCGCACCATTTCCGCTCAACGAGCGTGGAGTTGTTTACGGCACTTTCTCCTATAATCAGCAACTCGTCGCCCTGAATCACGTCACCGACGAGAGTAATACAATCTTGTATGAAAACGCCGTGAGGAATTGTTGGCGGTTTTATGGTAGCGGACCTGGAAAACTGATGTGTGGTGACCCATATTTCCAAAACAGTGAAAGCTCTACTTGGGGGTTCCTCGCAGGACCGGGTGCATACGATGGAATCAGCATGGAAGCAGGCGGAGGCGGAATTGGCCCTGATTGGGAACACCGTTCCTCTCAGCTCGCAAATTATTCTATACAACCCCCAGTCGCATTTTATGTTTTCCTGGGCTCCTACTTCGGAGACTGGAACATAGGAACCAATTTCATGCGCGCAACTTTGGCTCAACCGAATTACCCGCTCGCGGTGATGTGGACGCGGTACGCTCAATGGCGCTTCGCGCAAATGGCCCTGGGTGAGCATCTCGGGACCGGACTGACAAACATGGTAAATGAACCGGTGGCTCTGGGCGAATCGATGGCTGCTGATCAGCGGCGTGAATTGATAATTCTGGGCGATCCCACGCTCCGCTTGGACACCCTAGCCCCGCCGACCGGGGTGACGAAGATCATCTCCGGTAGTCAGGCAACCCTTAACTGGAACAGCGTAACCAATTTCGCTTACTATATCTACAAAGGCACCGATACCCTCGCCGGCCCGTTCAACACACTTCTTGCCATCAACCCCGCCAGGCCTTATACTCGAAGCCACCAAGCCGGAGACGTATACATGGTCCGCGCCGTTCAGATCAAAGCCACCGGTAGTGGGTCCTATTACAATATCAGCCAAGGTGTGATTCCGCCTTAAGGAAAAATGTTTTATGAGGCAGCGTATTGTTTTCGTTTCTTTTTTGTTTGCCCTGACTACTGCATACAGCGATCCTTTCGGAAATCTCGGTTTCGATGAGGTTAACGGCAGCCAGATAATTTTTACTCCTCCGAATCCTGCTCCTTTCGATGGATACGGACCCGTAGAAGATCTGCTCCCAGGGTGGCAGATCACGGCGGGTACAAATCAATACACTTTGATGGGCTACCAACTCAAGCTTGACACGACTCCGACTCCGCCTCCATTTACATCTACGTATATCCTGGGCCCCGAGCTTTCTCTTCCATCTTTTCCCATCGAAGGCGGTTATGCCTTGGCTGTCGGCGGCCAGCTTGAGCCAACCTCGTTACTCCAGCGGGGCGACATTCCATCTGACGCAAGATGGCTCTGTTATTCGTTCGCCGGCTATCCATTTGATGTGAGTATCAACGGACGGCAATTGCCCTATCCCGGTTTCCGTTATCCAGCCGCTTCGCGCACGGAGGTCCGGTTCGATATCTCAGCTTACGCCGGACAGAATGTTGAACTAGAACTGACCATGGTGGATGCCGCACCTTTCTTCGACTACCGCCGCCACGATTATCTGGACAGCATCGAGTTCATCCTGCCGCTTGTTGTTGAAAGCGACTTCAACGGTGACGGCGCGTCCGACATTGTCTTCGAACATCC
>JBDTOW010000647.1:0-3615 GCA_039933075.1 Verrucomicrobiota bacterium
CAATTCTATCCGGGTCGAAGACTCGCGTGGTCACCACGACATCCTGGTTCGCCGCGGGCAGGACAGGCGCATGAGTCACGTCGTAAATGGCCGGGCCCGCATTGGAAACCGCGCGACTATTCCTCGCCCCGGGCGTGCCCAGATTTTTTGGAACCGCCAGCGGACCGGTGGCTTCGAGGTAGTTGCCCTTGAGTCGAAGAAGCATCTCGGGGTGTCCGCGCAGCCACCGCGCCTTCCCCCTCAACGTAGCAGTGCTGCCAGGCGTCGGACGCGGCGAAGGCAGCGCAGCGCGAATTCGGTTCGCGCCATTATCACCGCGGCCAGTGGCGCGGATGTGCAGGGATTGGCTGCTGTTGAAGCCTTCGGCTGCTTCAAGGCCGGACTGGTCGTGGGTTCCCTGGAAGAACCATCCCGCGGTTCCATTTTCAAATGTGGGGTTCGCCAATGAATTCGTTCCCGCGCTGCCAATCACTTCAACGTTGTCCACGAGAGCTTCACCGGCGCCCAGCAAAAAGAGCTGAAGTGAATCAGCGATGCCGTTGCCGTTGTCGAGCACGCCGGTGTGTTCGATTGTCGTCCAGGGCGCTTTGGCGGACTCATCGCTATCTGCCCAGTTGGAAGGAAGATCGTTATCGCTCCGGGAATCGATCAGCTCCAGGCTGCTGCCACCACCATCAGCCCATTGGCCCCACTGACCTCCCTCGCCGTAGGTCACTTCGTCGACGATCGAATAGACGAAGTTGGTGATAAAGATCGGATTATTTTCTGGACCGGATCGGCGAATCACTGCTTCCGGTCTGCCCAGCGCGATGCGCTCGCCGCCGTTCGAGAGCCGGCCTTTATAGTCTCCGAGTGTATTGCTTGCGTCCAGGTTCGCGTAATTGGTTCTCAACCGCGCGGCATTGCGGGCCAAAACCAGGTAACTCTCGGCCGCCATCGTTGTCCCGGTGGGAAACGTAAACTCAATTCCGGAAACGAAGCTCCAGCCACTCAAGTCCGCGGCGCTCTTGCCGCGATTGTAGAGTTCGACATATTCGTCATCGTCGTCACCGGAGATCGGATTGTACATGATCTCGTTGATAATAATTCCGGACCTGGGAGGACCACTATTAGCGAATCCGGCGGTTGGCACGTCGAGCGGACGGAAGGCAGCCGCGCCGTCGGGCAAGCGGCCCGACGAAACCCCGGCTTCTTGCGGGCCAAACCGGACCGCATCAACCAGCCAAGCGCCATCGGCGCTGCTGAGATAGATTCCCTCTCCTTGAGAACTGAGCGAGAACCCACTCTGTACTTCATCGAGCACAAGAAATCCTCGAGCCGGAATGGTGCTGCCAGACGGAAAGCGGTAACGCGGCAAATCAGGACTGTCACTGAGTAAGCAGCCCGACAAATCAACTGCCTCGTTGCTGTGATTATAGAGTTCGATAAAGTCAAGCAATGGACCATCTGTGTTGGCCAGGAATTCGTTGATCCGGACGTTCTGCAATGGTGAGGTTCGCGTCGGATCGACGGTGCCGGGCGAACCGCCAATACTGGCACTGGCATCCCAGGCTTTAACTGAACCTTCGCCGTACGAAGGCCGCGCGAGAACCAGCGAATGGCCTGCTCCCGCGGCCGCCGCTGGCCAGGGGGCGTCGTTCGAGAACGAAACCTCAAGCAAGATCGCCTCCGCACGGTTACGAAGCCGGAGCGTTCCCGTGCTCGCGAGTGAATTCGTGTATGGGCCATAGACATTGAGTGAGCTAAAGGCCGCGCGCAGATCGGCAGGGGAATGCGCGACAACCGCAAAACTGCCTGCGGCCAGAACTGTGCCCGGCGGAAAAATAAAGTCCACGATCCCGGTCAGGCGAAATCCGCTGATGTCTTCGAACCACGGATTGGAGTTGAGGATTTCAACGAACTCCAAGTCTTTCCCATCCGTACGAGGTTTGGGCTGATACATAATTTCCGAAATCACCAGGCCGGTCTTGCGGCTGGAAGGCCCGGGTGGTTCGCGCTCCAGATGGATCGGCACGACCTTGTCCCCGCTGGCATCAGCAAGATCACGAAAACGTGCGGTCGTTGTTTGATTCGTGTTGTGGCTCGTTGTGGCCAGGCCAAACAGGAGCGCGTTTGTGCTCGAAAGCAGATTAGTGCCGAGGAGCTGCCACTGCTTTCCATCCACCCCCGCGAAACCCGCAATGGCATCGCCAGCTCGCTGAAGCCGAAGCCATGTCCACGGATAATTCACGGGGAAGTTGCCCGCCGAGGTTGCGTTGTTGTCTGTACCAAGGCGCGATTGAAACACGGCGCCGCTGATCGTGGGCGTGGCGAATGCCCCGGCAAAGGCGCTTCCGGCCTCGAGGCTCTCGCGCACCATCAGGCCGGCTTTCGCCCACACGTCCGAATTGGCGAGCGATTCGACCCGCACCTTGAAATCGAAGTCTCCGGCGACCTCGGTGTAGTTGAAATGAAACTGGTCCGCGGTTCCACCAATATCGCGGCCACCCGCTCCAATTTCAGCAGAATTATTGGTAACCACCAATTGTCCCGGCTGCTCAGAACTCCCAATGTCCATGCCTTTTAGAGCGGCAAAGGCCGGCGGGGCAGCTTTTGGCGCTTGGTCGAGAGCCAGCGCTTCAACGCTCGCAAGAGCCAACATCAGGATCGACCTGCACAAGACAACTTTAAGTTTCTCCATAACGATCACGAACCGCTCCACCGTCATCAATCCATAAGACCAACCGGTTGCAGAGTTGTTTCAAGTATTTCACTCTTTCGTAACTCAGCGCGTCCAAGATTCTATCGGAGCGCGATTGATAAAAGCAGCAAAACAGTTGGAAAAGGCTTCCGATTATTGGATCACCGCCAAAGCGGTGGGCAAACTATCGGCCCAGTCCGGGGATTTTCCAGAACCCGATAGCGCTTTTGCAGCTCATCAGAGACAAAGGGCGGTATCAGGGACTTCCTGATTCAACTCGTCGTGCACTTCTTCTCCCTTGCAGCCATAGCGGTGGCAAGCTAAAGACAAGCATGAAGAAATACGTTGTAGGATGTGGAGCAATACTTGTGCTGCTCGTGTTGATCGTCATGATTGGCGGCTGCGGTAGTTACAATGGCTTGGTCACCTCATCCCAGAATGTTGATGCCAAGTGGGCGCAGCTACAGAGTCAATATCAGCGTCGGGCGGATTTGATTCCCAATCTTGTGCAAACCGTTTCGGGGGTGGCCAACTTCGAGAAATCAACACTCACTGAGATCACTGAAGCCCGCGCTTCCATCGGCAAGGTTCAGATCACCGCCGGCCAGGCCCCCGCGGCGGCCCAGGAATTAGAGAAGTTCGAAAAGGCACAAGGCCAGCTCTCTTCGGCGTTGTCGCGTTTGCTGGTGGTGGCCGAGCGGTATCCCGATCTCAAGGCCAGCACAAATTTTCGCGATTTGCAGGCTCAACTCGAAGGGACGGAGAATCGAATCACGGTGGCTCGGCAGGATTTCAATGAAGCCGTGCAGCGTTACAACACGATGGTGAAGCGATTTCCCACTGTGTTGCTCGCCGGTCTGTTCGGCTTTCAGCCGAAGCCGTACTTTCAAGCGGTGCCCGGCGCAGAAACGCCGCCAAAAGTGCAGTTCGACTTC
>JBDTOW010000648.1:0-3612 GCA_039933075.1 Verrucomicrobiota bacterium
GTGGGCGAAACTTGGGGCAAAGTCGCGGCGGCTAATGGGGGCACGTTGTTCCTGGATGAGATTGGTGAGCTGCCAATGGAAATCCAACCGAGGCTTCTCCGCTTGCTTCAGGAAAAGGAATACGAACGCGTCGGAGAAGCCAAGGTGCGTTCCGCAAACGTGCGCATTATCACCGCAACCAACCGGAACCTTGAACAAGCGGTCAAGGACGGACGCTTTCGCGAGGACTTGTTCTATCGCATCAATGTGATTGCACTGCACATGCCGCCGTTGCGTGAGAGAATGGCGGACTTAACGCGAATCGCCGAAGGCTACCTCCGCTTCTGCGCTGTGCAATGCGGCAAGAAGATCTGCCGTTTTTCTGCCGAGGCTGAGCAAGCTCTCCAACGCTACGCCTGGCCAGGAAATTTGCGGGAATTGCACAACGTGGTAGAACGAGCGGTGATTCTCACTAACTCCGGTCAAATCGAGTTGACTGATCTCCCGGACCGATTTAGCCAATCGCCGGACAATACCCAGCCTTCATCCCTAAAGTTGGGCGGGAATGTCTCGCTCGAGGAACTCGAGAATGCACACATCCGCCAGATCTTGAACCAAGCGACCAGCTTGGAGGGTGCCGCGCAGACTCTAGGCATCGACACAACTACGCTTTACCGCAAGCGTAAGAAATTGGGCTTGTAAGCCGTGCGCGATTGATGACTCCCGGTCATTTTTTCGCCACCTCGACTTTGCCGGGACTCAGCCTGAATTCCATTCGAGTCGCCGCCATTCCGTGGTCTAAATTAGTGAACGTTTTTTTCGCCGCCATTATTTGGCGGGCCTCTTTTACCACGGTGCGAAGCCGTCGAAAACGGAATCAGCAGGCTTCTGACTGGGGGGCTTTTGTCAAGACGACATAGAATTGACTGCCCTTCCCTTGCTGGCTGTTCAGACCGATGGTCCCGCCGTGGGCCCTGATAAATTCACGAGCAATGGTCAAGCCCAGGCCCACGCCGCTCTTCGAATTTTCCGGCACGCGAAAGAACTTCTCGAATATCCGTTCCTGATATTCTTCAGGAATTCCTGGCCCCTGGTCAGTCACGCTGAAGCGGACTCTTTCAGTATCCTGCCTTTCGGCGCGAACCTGAATTTCGCCATTTTCCGGTGAGTACTTGATGGCGTTGCTCAGCAGATTAGCCAACGCAAGAACGATCCGCTTCCGGTCCACCTTGAGCGGCGGAAGATCACTTTCTACGGTCGTCTTGATTCTAACGGCCGCTGTAGTAGCGGCCCACCGCGTTTCTTCTATCGCATTCTCGATCAATGCTTCAGGCGCGACGAATTCCAAACGCATTCCCGGCAATCCCTCTTCAAAGCGGGTCAAGTCCAGGAGTGTATCCAGGGTATTCAACATCCGTTCGGTTTCGTCGCGGGCGATCGCGGTTAGCTCTTCCTGTTTCCGATTGAGTGTGCCCGAGGTTTGCTCCAACAACATCAGCAAAACCGTGCGGATGCTGGTGATAGGTGTTTTGAGTTCGTGACTGATGGTAGCGATGAGATTTGTTTTGATCTCGTCGAGGAGAAGGAATTCGGTCACATCCTGCAACATCACCGCCACCCCAACCTGAGCCTCCGCGTCCCTTCCCAAGGCGACCATGCGGGGAAGGTAATCACGTTCCGCGTTGCCCACCCGGAAGTGATGCACTCCCTGAAAAGTGCGGGGAAGCAGGCTTTCGCCCGTCTGTCGCACGCCATCGATTTGGGTCTGGAGCGGCGACGGAAGATTCCCTTTCATGCCCAGAGCCTTGGCGAACTCTTCCGCGGCCGGGTTCGTAAACTCGATTTTCCCATCGGGACCAACGACGAAAACAATATCGGGGCTGGCTTCCAAGACGGCAGTGAGCTGCTTTTTGTGCTCGGCTTCTTCCATCTTGAGCAAACGTTCCGCTTGTTGTTTGATCTGCTCAGTTTTTTTGTAAAGCTCCACAAAAACGGCCACTTTAGTCTTGAGCACTTGGGGAACGATTGGGCTGAAGATGTAGTCGACCGCGCCCAGGGAATAGCCCTTGGCGATATAGTTGGCGGTATCATTATGAGAAGTAACGAAAATAATCGGAGTGTGCTGCGTGCGCAGCCGCTGGCGGATCAATCCAGCCGTTTCAAATCCGTCCATTCCCGGCATCGCCACATCGAGCAGGATCAGCGCGAAATCTCGCTGGAGCAAATGCCGAAGAGCCTCTCTGCCCGAACTGGCCTTCACCAGATTTGCACCCAGGTCTCCAAGAATCGCACCCAACGCCAGCAGCTTCTCCGGTCGATCGTCTACCACCAGAATATTGACCTCGCCCGCCGACGACGAAGCCTTCCGCCCATTAGACGATAGCGTCTCAATCGCAACAAACGGGGCTCCTGAAACTCCCTGCAACTGTTGAGCTTCAGTCATTATGATCTGCCGGGTGCAGCCAGAGTTGAAGCACAGAACGCATGCGTTCGCTGTCCACGGGCTTGGCGACGTAGTCGGAAGACCCGGCAGCGATGCATTTTTCCCGGTCCCCCTTCATCGCCTTGGCGGTGACCGCGATAATCGGAAGTTTTTCAAAACCGGCGATGGCCCGGATTGCCCGGATGGTGGCGTATCCATCCATCGCTGGCAGCATGATGTCCATGAGGACGATGTCGATCTCTTTCATCTTCAGCAACAAGTCGATCGCGTCCTTGCCGTTCTCCGCAGACACCACATTCATCTTGAAGCGTTCCAGCATGCTGGTCATGGCAAAGATGTTTCGGATATCGTCGTCCACCAGAAGCGCTTTCTTTCCATCCAACGCGGACTCGTGCAAGGTCTCCAGCATCCGACGCTGGTTCAATGTGAGTTTGGCCGTATCGCGATGGAGCAGCAATGCGGTTTCATCCAGCAACCGTTCGGGAGACCGGACAGTCTTGAGGAGAATGGTCCGGGCCAAATTTGTAAGCTGTGTGTCCTCATGCTTTGGAATGTCTTTGCTGCTGTAAATGATGACGGGTAGATGCCTCGCCCAGGTTTCCTTGCGAATTTCTTCCAGCAATTGCACACCGGACATGTCTGGCAACTTCGGATCGAGAATCATGCAATCAAACCGCTCCGTTCGCAACGCCGTCAGGGCTGCTTCTCCGGTGGTTACTGCCGTCGTGCGAACGTCCCCATTGCCGATCAATTCCGAAATATTGCATCGCTGGGACTCGTCGTCCTCGACTAACAGAAGACTCTTAACCGGCCGCTCAACAAATGTCCGCAGCTCATCGAACGCTGCATTCAGCGCCTGTTGCTGCTCTGGTTTCTTGAAACAATTCAAAGCGCCCTGGGTTCGGCCCGACTTGACAGCTTCGTCCACCGAGATGACCTGAATCGGGATGTGACGAGTGGCCAGGTCCACCTTGAGCCGATTGAGCACCTGCCATCCATCCATGTCTGGCAAATGAATATCCAGGGTAATGGCGGCCGGCTTGGCTTCACGGGCCATGGCCAATGCGGCTGCCCCATGCGGCGCAATCAACCCCTTGAAACCCTTTTCATGTGCCGTAGCCAAAAGGATTCGAGCGTAATCTGCGTCATCCTCCACGATCAATACCACTTGGTCGCCTGGTTGAATTCTG
>JBDTOW010000649.1:0-3606 GCA_039933075.1 Verrucomicrobiota bacterium
AAAAAGATCTCCGAGCAACTCCTCAAGGGAACCGTAAAAATCTCCTTCGGAGAGCTAAAGCAGGCGTCCCCTGTCGGCACTTTTATTCGATCCACGAGTCAAGATGGTACTTTCATAGAATTGCCGATGCAGGAAATTATTCCTCGCCTCAACTCTTCCCACTTGGCCCGGCGCGCGGGACAGAGACGGATCGAAGTTCCAGACGATGTGTTTCCGGTCTTTGGGCCGAAGGGTCAAACGCTCCTCCCCTCCCAAAACCGCGCCCCTATCCCCACTTCGATTGCTCCTCTGTTGGTGCCAATGAGCACGAATCCGTCCGCAAACGCGGCTGGGATACAGCAAATCGATAACCGTTTAACTTTGGTTGAGCCTCCGTCGGCCGACCCATCCGGAACAACTTCTTCTGCCCCGCCGGTTCCGGATGATCAATCCACTCGAATTCCCAGCCCAAACGCAACTATTGCCTCGTCGAGTGATGGCAGGGAAGATAGCGGAGAAATGGGAGTTTTCAGTATAAAACTGCAGAGTATTTCTTCTGGCTGGCCCTTGAACGTACGTCAGGAAATCACCCAGGCCAGTCTTTTCCATCTTTCGGTTGAATTGCCCGCGGTTGAGATTGAAACTGCCCTGAAACGCGGAAAAGCAGTTTTCACCTGGAAGCAGATTCGGACTTGGGTTAAGTCGTCAATTCCTCTCAAGGCATCCCCCAATGATGACACACAGGTTGAATTAACCTTGGCTGCAATTGTGCCGCTTTTTTTAGCGCGCAAAAAAGGAGAGAAACCCCGGAAAATAGTTTCGGGAGGGGAACATATCCCGGATATATTCACCAGCTCAGCATCGGGTCCTTCGCCGACGCCAATCGCTTTTACACCGCCAGGTGATGACACTATTCCGGATTTCGACGAACCGTCGACGTCGCCCGAGACGGCGCAAGAGTCCTCCAAATGTGCGGAGCAACCGAGGAATGATCTCGGTCGGATTTTCGATCACCCTGAAAAACAAAACTGGACTCCCGTGGAAATTGTGCAGAAGACCAGCACGCTCACTGGCACAGCGGGTGCGGTAATCACCTTGCAGGACGGTTTGTTGGTTGCCGGGGAGTTGCCACCGGGTCAGAAAACCGAAACTTTTGCTGCATTCCTTCCCCAAATATTCTCCAAAGTCGATCAGTATACGGCGGAAATGAAACTGGGTAAAATCAGTGAGATCAGCGTGATTGTCGACAAAATTCCCTTGCAAATATTCAAGACCGGAAAAGTCTTTTTCGGGGTACTCGGTCGTCCTGGCCAACTCTTGCCGATGGCCAAACTGTCTGCGATTGCTGCAGAATTGGGGCGACCAACAACATAGATCCAGCTTATGGCTATTATCAACCAGGCCACCAAAGAACTCCAAATCAAGATTGTTTATTATGGGCCAGCCTTGTGTGGCAAGACCACGAATCTTGTTCAGGTTCATGCCAACGTTCAGACCGCGAATCCAGAAGGGAAAGGGAAGCTCGTCTCACTGGCAACGAGTTCTGACCGTACGTTGTTTTTCGATTTCCTGCCGATCGAAGCGATGGCGATCAAGGGCTTTAAGACCAAGTTCCAACTTTACACGGTGCCGGGGCAGGTCATTTACAACACCACCCGTCAGCTTGTTCTCCGAGGTGTGGATGGAATCGTTTTCGTAGCCGATTCTCAGTACGACAAAATGGCGGAGAACGTGGAAAGTTTGGCCAACCTCGAAGACAACTTGAAGAGTTTGAAACTTAATCTCGCAGACATCCCGTACGTGCTTCAGTTTAACAAACGAGACATACCGGACGTAGCGCCAATCGAGTACATGGAATACCTGCTCAACAATCGAGATATTCAGGTTCCCACGTTTAGCGCCGCTGCCCATAAGTGTGAAGGCGTTTTTGAGACGCTCAACATGATCACACGTTTGCTATTAAATAAGTTCATTAACGAAGCTGGACGAAAGTCCGCATGATATGGCTTCCCTGCCTCAACTCCTCGAGGAAGACATCAAGCAGTTGGACGCCGCCCTCGATGACTTGCTGGTCAAGAGCGAAGCCAGCGCCGGCTTAATCATCGACAAAGGCGGGTTCCTGATCACTCAACGCGGTGATGTTCGGAGCTTCGACACCACATCTCTGGCGGCTTTGGCAGCCGCGTCGTACGCTGCAACCCAGTGTATTGCCGGAATCGTAAGCGAAACCAGCTTCAACTTCGTCTATCAACAAGGTCAGAATTTTAGCCTCCTCGTCCAGAATGTCGATGACCACTGTCTGTTGTTGGTCATCTTTAAAGCCAATGCCAGTGTTGGCGCGGTCAAATACTTCGCCACTGCTATCATTTCTCTAGTTGCCGAACAACTCAGGATCGCACGCGAACGGGACCCCTCGGCTAGCTTGGATCTTTCCATCCTCAATATCGCGGATCCAAGCGCCTTATTTCGAAAGAAGAAATCCTAGCGGATTCCAGCAAGTATTAGCGGTCGCTTTGAACTCTGCACGATGCCGGTCATCTCGAAAGCGGCGCTTCTCTGTTGTTGCCATTGAGTGGCTCTTGCCTCTTCGTTCCGACGCCGCAAAATCCAAAGTCGCTTCCCGATATGGTTCTTACTGCCTCCTTGTGGCGCAGCTCTCCGTATCGAGCATGACGAGCCGATTGTGGGACAAGACCAAATCAATGATTCAATGCATCTTGATGCGGCTGGAGATTTTGGGATGTGTGGCCATACCCCCACACCCCCCACACCCCCCATACCCCACTGATAGGCAGGGTCTTTCGTTTTGAGATCATGAGTCGGCGAGAATTGCCAGACATTGGCCGGGACGGGAGTGGAGATTTTCTCGGATCTTTGGGAGGGATTGTTCGGGGCATTGCTCGGAAAGGATTAGTAAGAGAGCGTTGCGAATCAGCGCCACATTGGCCAGTAGCTGGGCATGGCGCGAGCGCGAGCGATCTTCTCCCATCACCGCATCACGCCGCCAGTGATTGCGGATTTCGACCCCGCCCCAGTGTCCACGGATCAAGTCCAACCACCCCTGGGGCTGATATCGTTGGGGAAGGGCACTGGATAAGTAATAGCGTGATTCGAAGGTGGTGGCGTTGGTCTTTTTGATTGTCCGCTCGCTGCGTAGAACGATCAAGGTTCTGGCGAAAGGAAAGTCTGCGGTGAGCGGTTCGATGGCAAAGGCATGCACGCGCCGGATCTGGATGCGCCCGTGTCCCGGATCGGTGTGGTTAAAAAAGGGGTGTCTTTCAATGCATCCAAGCCTTGGGCTTGTTTGAGCAGGTTGGGTTGGTTGCCTTTGATTTGGAGCAGATAATCACCGCCTTTTTCCACGATCGTCGGGCCGTGCTGACGCTGACAGTGCAAGGGATCGGCAGTGACGATTTTGCCGTCCAATGCCGGCAGTTGTTTCAGAAGCGCCAAGGCGGCGGTTTGTTCGCACCGTGGTGTGCCTTCCTTCTGGTCGTAAACGGCCACGGCTTGGGGCGCGCCATCCTCGTGTTGAGCCAGAGTGAGCAGGCCGATGTGATTTCGAATCATTTTGCCATCCAAGGCCAGCGCCTGGGGCAGCGTCCCCGAGCGGCTTTGGAACCAGCC
>JBDTOW010000650.1:0-3597 GCA_039933075.1 Verrucomicrobiota bacterium
GCCAGCGATTTTTCCTCGTAATCCAAACGCTCTTGCGTGCTGCCGGGGACGGCCGGAGGAACGCCGCGATAGTCGAAGGCGCCGATCGTCCGGTCCGCATCCGATTTGAGAATCTCACCGGTGATCCCGATGTAAGTGCCCGTGTCAAACTTTTGATCGAAAGCTGCGCCCCACGTTTCAAACTTCGACCCCGGAACCAGCCCGGCGACCGACTCAGGAATAATGCTGCGAAAAGCCTGGTTGAAGCCGGCGATTTGTGTCGGTTCCAGCCGGACACTTTGATCATAGAAAACACCGCCGAGCGACCGGGTATAGACGCCCCGCAACGCGCCGTTCTTCCAAGGCGTGACGAGGATTCCGACCTTCGGTGAAACCTGATCTTTGTCGGTGTCGTCGCCGCGGATTGGCGCAACTTCACTGTTAACCGGAAAGGTGACCCGATCGTAGCTCAGCCCGGCAGTGAGCTGGAGTGGTTGGAATACTTGCCAGATGTAATACCCATAAGCGCTCACACGCTCCAAATTGGGCGAGAAACTCTGCGAAGAAGCCGGGCTGCTGTAAATCGGCGGGAATGCCGTCGATCGCCGGGAGAGCTCAGCCTGCGTGTCCAAGTCTCCGGTCTGGTAGCGAACCCCGCCGATGAGCGTATGTTTCTCGACCTGCCAAATCTGCTGCAACTCGGCCGAGTAAGCATGCAGTTCGCTGCGATAGTCCAGGCCAAAGTTTCGCGCAATGAACGCATTGACCGAGCTGTCAGCGCCCCTCCCGACGGTCAGCGCAAAAGCCGCCGGATCAGCCTGCGTGAACGTGTCGTTCAAGCGACCGGCCAGAAAGAGAGTGTGACTGCCCGGCGCCCACTCATGATGATAACCAATGAAGATATTCGGCTCCTGTTTTTCCGTGAATCGCGCGGTGGAACTCGGCGCCACAACACCGCGCAGATCGCCCTGTTGATTGTAATACTGGGCCAGGTCCCCGAAGTCCGTGTTGTAATACTGAACTTGCAGAAGCAGGCTGTCCTGAGGAGTGATCTGGAATTTGAATTTTCCTGACAGGGTGAGTTGCTCCAGATCGTTGTTCGCGCGAAAGCCTCCGTCGGTACGGTAATAGGCGTCCAGGGCATATGCGAAATTGCCCAAATTCCCATATTGCGAGCCGTATTGGAGCCAACTGCCATTGCTGAAATATTCCGTGCCCGAACTGACGCCGATGTGATCGTGATCGAACAGCCTCGAGTACTCCTGTTGCGACACGTTTTGCGAAAGCGCTCCGGCGCTCGCCGGCGACAACAGATTCGCAACCAGCAATTCGCTGAACCAGGGCGTCTCGTAACGAAGATTGATCTGCTTGGGATCACGAAGCGCGTCGTAGCTGTTCGCCAGGAAAAGGTGCGCCGAATAATTTCCGTAATCATAATTCACCGCTCGCGAAGCCTCGCGCACGCTGACGTCGATCATGCCCGCGTCTTTGTAGATGCCCGCGAGATTGGCGGCCCGCACCGCGCGATCCTGATCGAGCAAAAGCTTCGACCGAAACACGCTCCGGTTGTCATTCAGCTCCTGGGATTTCTCTAGATCGCGGACGGCGTCGTTAATGCGGTTCTGTTGCTGGTTCAGCAGC
Organism: Verrucomicrobiota bacterium; assembly: GCA_039933075.1. Classification (GTDB taxonomy): domain Bacteria; phylum Verrucomicrobiota; class Verrucomicrobiia; order Limisphaerales; family JACPZS01; genus JBDTOW01. The sequence continues at coordinate 1,621 of JBDTOW010000650.1, forward strand.
GCCGAATACAGCCACGATGTTGGATCGTTCGGATCGAGTTTTTTAGAGCGGGTCAATTCTTGCCGCGCGTGGGGATAATCTTTCGCGTTGCTGAAAGCCTTGCCGAGATAACTACGCAGCATGGCGCGATTCGGTTCAAGCACCGCCGCCGTTTGCAGGGCTTCCCTCCCCTTCCCGGCTTCGCCCTTGTGAATCAAACAGAGCCCCCGCCCCAACCACGCATTACCCAGCGCGCCGTCCAAAGCGATCGCTTGATCGAAGTTAGTCAACGCGTCGTCGATCTCGTTTTGAGCGCTGGCAAGAAATCCCTTTAGAGCGAAAGCCTGGGCGTTGCGGGGCGAGAGCTTTAGCCCTTGATCGAGAGCTTCCAGAGCTTGAGGAGTTCGCCCGAAACTGAATTCCAATTCAGCGACGCGCACCCAAGCAAAGCCGAACTGCGGCGATTTGTCCGTCGCCGCTCGCGCCGCCTTCAGCGCTCCATCGAGTTTAGAACGCGACTGAAGATAGTACGATTCGGCCATCCATTCGGTCGCCAGCACCGCCGGAGCCGCGCGATTCCAGGTCTGAAATTTTACCGCGGCAATCACTTCGCGAAGGGCGTCAGCCAGCGCGGACGAAGTGTCGCCCAGCTTGAGCAGCGCCTCCACCTGCCCGACTTGCCCGACGCTCAACAAGAGGGCCGCGCGGTAAATTCGTTCGCCTTCAGAGGTGGGTTGCCGGTTCTCAGGATAGCTCTTGAGCGCGCCGAGCAGATCACCCGTCCGATACGCGGCCACCGACTCAGACAGGGCTTGTTTCTCAGCCTCACCCAAACCGAGTTCGTCCACATCCACCACACCTGGATAATAAAGCGCCCATTGAATCAGGTTCAGAGCATCGAGGACGGCGGTCTTGGACGGCGGGCGGCCTGGCTCGACGTTGCCTTGCTCGCCGCTCGACAAGGTGATTCGGCCCAATTCATTGGTCAAGTCTACTTGCCCATCCAGCATCGCCAGCGTTGTCCGGCCATCGTCCGCCACCGCCAAATGAAATTCCGTTCCGCGAATGGCACCCGACGCGAGCGGTGTGCGAAATTGCATTTCTTCGGGTTTGTCGCGATGAAAAAAATAGGTCGCGCCCGATTGCAAATTGACTCCCGGTTGCTTGCCGGCGCCGGGCGGCGCCTGGATCTGGAGCCTCGTCAGTTCATTCACGCGCAGCACACTCAGGTTGGAAAGCCGAATGGTGGCGCGACTGCGAGCGCTCGTGCGAACACGATCGCCGACTTGCAAGACTTGATTCGTTCGCCCAAGAATCCATTCCGCTTTTCCGATCGGCAGAATCTCAACTTTTCCTTCCACGGTCAGCAGCAGACAATCGATTGTTGTCGCGCTGTTGGTCGGCTGGGCCCGAGCCAGAATATTTCCGCCGAGCAGGATGGTAAATACCAGGAGCCAGATGTGGGAAAGACGTTTTGAGTTCAAGCTTTTGAGTAGGTTTTGCTGGCTGTTCCAGGGATTCGAACTTGTTTCCACGTGATGTTCTGCTACAGATCGTTTACACGCAATGCCGGTTCGATCGAAGCAAGCCAATCGCTTCAGATTATTGCATACGCTGTTATCTATCATATCGGCTGACTCGTTTACAGCCTAAAACCTGTGTTGTTTTTCAAACATCTCTTCCGAAGTATCGGTCTTCCGCTCATCTGGCTTGGCTTCATAACCCCTTTCGGCGTTTGTGCCCAGCCCGTTATTTTCCTCCAACCGGTCGGACAGGAGGCCGGTATCGGGACGGATGTGACGTTCAACGTCGGTGCCCGCAACGACACTCCCCTGCCCTTGCGTTACCATTGGCGCTTGAACGGCGCGCTCCTGAGAGGAGCAACCAACGCCACCCTCACGGTGTCCAACGTCCAACCCGGGAATGCCGGCAGTTACTCGGTCACCGTGGCTGATCACGGAGCATCGGTGAACAGCGCAATTGCCCGATTGACGCTGA
>JBDTOW010000651.1:0-3569 GCA_039933075.1 Verrucomicrobiota bacterium
ATCCTGCAAAAGAATTTTGATCGGATGAAATAACGGTCCAGGAGTTCGTCTATGCCAATTTACGAATTCGGCTGCCCCAACTGCCGAACCATTTTCAATTTTCTCTCCAAACGAATCAATCCGGACCGCCTGCCCGTGTGCCCTAAGTGCGGCAACAAGAAAATGGTGAAACAGATGAGCGCTTTCGCCATGCCGCGTGGTTTGAAGGAACCTGCTGAGAGTGCCGGTTCCGACCAAGACGATGAAGGGCCGGTGCCCGATTTTGATAATCCGCAGATCGCGCGCGCCATGAGCGAAATGGAGCGCGATATGGAACACCTGGACGAAACCAATCCCAGGCATCTCGCCCACATGATGCGCAAGATGAAGGATATCCTGCCGGCGAACGCTGTCCCGAAAGAGCTGGATATCGCTATTAAGCGGCTCGAAGCCGGCGAAGATCCAGAGAAGATTGAAGAGGATATGGGTGAATTGCTGGACGCTTTTATGGGCGGACCAGGCGAAGAAGGCGAAGGGCGGGGAACCCGTGGCGGCGGCTACGCGCGCGATAGCAGCCTCTATGATTATTAGTTCGCTTGGTTCTCCTGCCGCGAACGCGCGCTTCAATCCTCCATATACCAAAATGAGTGCGCCACCTTCTTCAACCTTCTTCGCCGAATCACCGCGAGCAACTCGATCAGGGTGAAACCCGGCGGATGAAGACGCCCCGCAATCAATCTTGGAGAATTCGAAGGAAGCGCTTTCATAACCCGCTGGTGCGATGCGACGGATCGACTTTGCAACCGCGGCACCGATGAGTCAAGCGCCCTGAAGCGCGAGCGCTGGTGCAGTTAGTGAGTGATATCAGGATATGCTTGGCGGTACCTCCAAAAAGATCTTAACTGATCAATGCCGACATGAATCGACGAAAATTCCTCACCTCCGCCGGAAGTGCTCTGGCGATTGTCGGCCTGGAACCAGGCAGCGGTTTATTCGCAGCCGAGAGGAAAGCCACGGATCTGGTGGGTTACTGGCCATTGCGGGGCGATTGTCAGGATCGCTCAGGCCACGGCAACCACAGTCGAAGTCACGGGGACGGTGTCGCTCAAGGGAACTTCGACGGGCGCGCGGGCTTCGTCGAAATCCCGAACAGCCCTTCACTGCAGTTTGACCGAGGCGAACTGACACTGTGCGCCTGGGTTTGGGCAACTCGCGAGAATGATGATGTCGTTGGAGATGTCATCGCCAAGTTCGACCCAGTTCAACGCAAAGGTTTCAACCTGACGCTCAAATCCAGTTCGGGCGGCTATAACTCTCATGGTGACGACTGTCATGTTCTGTTCGGCATCGACGACGCCAAAACGAGCGATTGGGAAGACTGCGGTCGGCCTAGCCCGACGAGCAACTATGTGAGCAACTCGCTGACGGTCTTCGACGGGCATTTATACGCTGCCATCACCGACGCGGTCAAAGAGGAGGACTGGTGTCACGTTTTCCGCTATCAGGGAAAATCCGATTGGGAGGACTGCGGTCGAGTGGGGAATCTGAGGACGCGCGGTGTTGGTCCAATGATCGTCCATCAGGGCCATCTCTACGCGGCAACCTGGAACTACGACTGGACCCGGGTCGGGATCGATCGTCCGGGCCAACCGCGTTACGAAGCAGACTACTGCCGGGTCTATCGCTACGCGGGCGGCAAAGAGTGGATCGACTGCGGCCAACCCGGTAACAACCGGCGGCTTTTCGGCATGGCATCCTTTCGTGGAGCGCTCTTCGTCGTCGGCGAAGATCGGAGTTGCTACGTGCGCGAGGGGAATCGGGAATGGAAACGGTGCGGCAGCTTCTCGAACTATGCTCACCCAATGGCGGTGCATGACGGCCGGCTGTTCGCTGGCGTGCTCAATCCGGCTGGAGTGCATGCCTATGATGGACAAAGCTGGAAGCCGCTGGGCAATCCATACGGTTCAGAAAAGGTTTGCAACCAGATCCACGCGCTAGAAGTTTATGGTGGTGGTCTCTACGCCACGACCTGGCCGGAAGGTCGCGTGGCCCGGCTTGGAAACGACGATCAATGGGTCGATTGCGGGCGGCTGGGCGACAGCATGGAAATCAACGGCCTGACGGTTTACAACGGCAAGCTCTACGGTGGAACTATTCCACGCGCCGAGGTTTTTCGTTACGACGGGGACAAGTCGTGGACTTCGATTCACCGTTTCCTGGACCCAGCCGGTTATCAGTTCAAGGACTCCACCGAATGGGCGCGAGTCACGAGCCTGACGGTTTACGAGGGCAAGCTGTTCGCGAGCCTGGGCAGTTGCACCAGCTCGCATCTCGACGCGCCCGCCGATTTCCGCGGAAAAGTTTACGCCTTCGAAGCTGGCAAGTGCGTTTCGTACGACCGCGATCTGGGGCCGGGCTGGAAACACCTCGGAGCCGTGAAGCGTGCGCGCCGTCTGGAGATCTTCGTGGACGGGCGATCGGTCGCAAAGTCCGGCCCCTTTGATCCGAAGAGTTTCGATCTGCACAATCAGGAGCCAATGCGAATTGGCCTTGGCAAGACCGACTACTTTTCGGGAAAAATCCGCGAAGTGCGCGTTTACAATCGTGCGCTGAGCGCCGTCGAAATTCAACGGCTCGCAAGCGAGACTCCGCCCCGTTAATCCCAATTACTCGCTCAAGAAATCCGTCATGGCGATCGTCATCGTTTTTTGGACTGTGTCGTGGCTCGGACGTTTGTTGAACCGGGCGGTTTCGCGGACGCGGGAGTTTTTGGCGGATGCCACATCGGTGGAGTTTACGCGCGAACCGGAAGGCCTCATCGAAGCGCTCGAGAAAATCCGGCGCGAGTCGCTGGAAAGCGAGTATGGTTACGCGGACATGGACCATGCGTATTTCGCCCAGCCTCACTTCCGGGCCTCGAGCTGGTTAACGACCCATCCGCCGATTGAGGAACGCATCGCGCGGCTTCGGGCATGGCGTCCGCAGGAAACACCGGGGTAATTCAATGCGCGCAGTGGTTCAGCGGGTTTCTCAAGCTACCGTGACGATTGACGCGGAAATCAAAGGCGCGGTGCAAAAGGGCCTGCTGATTCTCCTGGGCATCGAGGAAACTGACACACCCGCAGACATCGAGTGGCTGAGCGGCAAACTGGTTCGATTGCGGATCTTCAATGACAAATCGGGAGTGATGAACCTATCGGTCCAGGACGTCCAGGGGGATATCCTTCTCGTCAGCCAATTCACACTTTTTGCGAGCACCAAAAAAGGCAATCGTCCTTCATACATTCGCGCGGCAAATCCCACCATCGCCGTGCCGCTGTATGAAGCTTTTATCCGCCAGCTCACTCAGGATCTGGGAAAGCCGATCCAAACCGGAGAGTTCGGCGCCGACATGAAAGTAGATTCAACCAATGACGGTCCGGTGACGATCCTCATCGACACGCGGAACCGGGAATAGGCTTGGTTTTCGATAGCCAGACGTTCTGCGATTCGACAGAATTGAATCATCACATGCTTTCGGAAAACTCGCTTAAAGGAATTGCCGTGACGCGGAGAAGAGGTTTCTTCGTCCTGACGATTCTCTCGCTCGT
>JBDTOW010000652.1:0-3564 GCA_039933075.1 Verrucomicrobiota bacterium
GGCTGGGGGACAAGGTAACTTTCATGAGCACCGGCGGGGGGGCCAGCCTGGAATTCCTCGAAGGCAAAGTGTTGCCTGGCGTTGCCGTCCTCTCGGACAAGTAAATCTCCGCGAATTCTCCATCATGAACAAGGAACGCAAACTCATCATCGCCGGCAATTGGAAGATGAACAAGACCGCCGCCGAGGCTCTCGATCTGGTGCAGGGGCTCAAACGCGAACTGGCAAGCATCAAGGAAGTCGACATCATCGTTTGTCCTCCGTTCACCGCGTTGCGCGAGGTTTCGAAAGCGATTCTGGATTCCAACATCCGGCTGGGCGCCCAGAACATGAGCGAACACAACTTTGGCGCGCACACCGGAGAGATCGCCGCCGGAATGTTGAAAGAATTCTCAGTCCGCTATGTGATCCTGGGTCATTCGGAACGGCGGCAACTTTATGGCGAAACCGACGCGCTGGTTGCGCGCAAGGCGGCGGCGGCTCATGCCGCATCGTTGAAGCCGATCGTTTGTGTGGGCGAAACCCTTGCCGAACGCGAAGCCGGCGCAACGAACAAAATTGTAGGCAGTCAACTCCGGGGCTCGCTGGCCGGCTTGAGCCGGGAGCAGCTCGAGGAAACGATTGTCGCCTATGAGCCCGTCTGGGCAATCGGCACGGGAAAGACCGCCACCTCGGCGCAGGCGCAGGAAGTGCACGCATTCATCCGCCGCCTGTTGGCCGAGCTCTTCGACGAATCGGTTGCCAAACGCGTGCGAATTCAATACGGTGGGAGTGTGAAGCCATCGAATGCGCACGAATTGATGAGCCAGCCCGACGTGGATGGCGCTTTGGTCGGCGGCGCTTCGCTGGAACTCAGGAGTTTCACGGACATCGTAAAAAACTCCATCTAAGAAACGATTTATGAGTCTATTGATTGGTTTTCTGACATTCATCATGGTGGTGACCTGCCTGATTCTGCTGCTGTTAATTCTGGTGCAATTGCCCAAAAAGGAGGCTGGCATCGGCACGGCCTTCGGCGGGGGGGCGACCGATGCGTTGTTCGGGGCTGGTTCGGGCAACGTGCTGACCAAGCTGACAAAGTACGCCTCCGGGATCTTCCTGGGATTGGCTTTACTCCTCTCGGTTTTGATCGGTCGCCAACACGACGCCCGAAATCGCGGTGTGAACCAGGAGCTCCTTAAAAAGAACGCGTCTGGTGCGGGATACGTGAAGCCACCTCCCGCGGGCGCTAACGATGCTGCCGCGAAATTGAATCCTCCCACCGGCACGAATGCGCCGCTCATGCTGAATTTGACCAATCTCACGATCCCGGCTGCGACAAATCCTGCTGCTGCGAAGCCAGCCGACGGAGCGCAGGCCCTGCCCGAGGCTCCCGCCAACCCTCCGCCAAAATGAAGTTTACGGCGGATCGTCCTCGTTCAATCTCGGGGATGGTTCGTCACGTCTGGCGCGAGATCGCCCGGATCACCACCTCGACGATCGAGCGCTGGTCGTGGCTGCCGCGGTCGCGCGTGAATTTCTTTCTCTCCGGCCGCCTCGCGTTTTCATTGCTATCGTTTGTTGGCGCCGCGTTTTTGCTCCTGGCGCTGACTGGCTGCGCGCGCGGAGACCCGCCAGCGGATCTCGTCATCATCAACGGGCCGGAACCGGAATCGCTGGATCCCGCCATCCAGACGGGGCAGGCAGATGGGCGGGTTGTCATGTCCATCTTCGAAGGATTAACGCGCTACAATCCAACCAATGCCACGCCTCTTCCCGGCCTGGCAGCACGATGGGAGCGATCGCCCGACGGGCTGGTCCACACTTTTTTCCTGCGGACAAACGCCGTTTGGTCGGCAGGTGAACCCATCGTGGCGGAAGATGTTGTTTATTCCTGGCGCCGAGTGCTGGATCCGCTGACCGCCTGCGAATATGCCGGCCTGCTTTTCTACGTCAAAAACGGCGAGGCTTTCAATACCGGCAAAATTAAGGACCCCTCGCTGATCGGGGTTCATGCCCTCGATCGACACACCTTGCAAGTCGAGCTCGAGACTCCCACCCCGTTTTTCCTCGACCTTTGTGCGGTCCCCACGCTCGCGGTCGTGCCGCGTCGAGCGATCGAAAAGTATGGTGATCGCTGGCTAATGGCCCGCCCGGTGCCGGCAAGCGGCGCTTATCGCTTGGAGACCTGGCGGCTCAACGATAAGATTCGCCTCCGCAAGAATCCGCTGTATTGGGACGCGGCCAACACGCAATCCGAGGTCGTCGATTTGTTGCCGTGCGCCTCGCCGAACACGGCCCTCAATCTTTACCAGACCGGTGCGGCGGATGTGGTCTGGGACAAGGAACTCATCCCGAGCGATTTGCTGGACCTGGTCAGGAAGCGGCTCGACTTTCACGCCTTCGATTACCTGGGCACATATTTCTTTCGCTTCAATGTGACACGAAAACCATTCGATGATCCGCGTGTCCGCAAAGCGTTGGCGATGGCGATCGACAAGAAACGATTTGTGGAAAAGATCACGCGGGCGGGCGAGAAAGCGGCCGACCATTACGTGCCTGCCGGGGTCGAGAATTACGCATCGCCAGCGGGCCTCGGGTATGATCCGGAAAAAGCCCGCGCGCTGCTGGCGGAAGCCGGTTATCCGGGCGGCCGAGGATTTCCCCTAATCCATTACCTGTATAACAGCAACGGAAAAACCCACGAACAGATCGCCGTTGAACTGCAGCAGATGTGGAAGCAGGAACTCGGCATCGACCTTACCCTGCGCAAACTCGAGTGGAAGGTTTTCCTGCGCGCGCAGTACACCCTCGACTACGACACGTGCCGCAGCAGTTGGATCGGTGATTACAACGATCCGAACACTTTCCTGGACATGTTCATGAGTAACAACGGAAACAATCGCACCGGCTGGAAGAACGAGCCGTATGATGGTTTGATGCGAAGGGCCAATGCGTTGACGGATGTCCAGGAGCGGATGAAACTGCTTCAGGCTGCCGAGACCATCCTTGTCCGCGATGAGGCGCCGATCGTGCCGCTCTATTTCTATGTTGGAATCAATTACTTCACCAACACCATCAAAGGAATTTTCTTCAATATCCGCGATGAGCACCCGATCCGAACAATTCGGAAGCTCAAGAGCGGAAGTTTTTAACGGGCTATTATTGCATGTATTTTTTCAAACGCGTGCTTTTTCTGGTGCCTTTGACGCTGGTGATCAGCTTGCTGTCATTTGTCCTGGTGCGCGTGGCGCCAGGCGGACCGTTTGACAAAGAACGCCAGCCGGCGTCTCCGGAAATCGAACGCGCCTTGAAGGCAAAATACCACCTCGACGAACCCATCTGGAAACAGTACCTGCGCTACCTCGGAGGATTGGCCCAAGGCGACTTTGGGCCGTCGCTCAAATATCGCAACCACACAGTCAATGATATCATCGCGCAAGGATTGCCGGTGTCCCTCGCCCTGGGGAGCGCGGCTTTTTGCTTCGCGCTGGGAGCCGGCATTCCACTCGGCTTTTTCACCGCGGTGCGAAAAGGCGGTTGGGACGAATATGCCGCCAGTTTTCTGGGACTGTTGGCGATTTGT
>JBDTOW010000653.1:0-3564 GCA_039933075.1 Verrucomicrobiota bacterium
GCATCCTTGGCGATGCGGCGCGGATACCAGCGCAAGGTGCCGCGCGGCCCGCCCTTGTCGGCCGCGAGGCGATTGTAGTTGTCGATCGGCTCGCCCTTGTGGGCCGCGACCCAAGCCATCACCTTTTGGTGTTCCTTGGTCTCGCGCAACAGCTATGCGCCCAAAGTTCAGCACTGACACATACGCTCGCACCAGCCCGTGACACAATCGATCTTTCCGGCGAATGGGAATTCCGCATGGACCCTCGCGAGGTGGGTAAGACCGAGCGTTGGTTTGATAAGGCCGTGCCGTTCGATCGGAAGATCAACGTTCCGAGTGCCTGGAACGCGCAAGGAGCCGGATACGAAGATGAGAAGCTCTTGCGCGATTACGAGGAACGGCTCGTGAATGGAAAAAAGCTCCTCGGTGTAGATCGCGAATCCGAGAAACTCTACCACGTTTTTCCTGGTCCAGCCTGGTATCGCCGCGTCGTGACTATCCCCCGTGAGTGGCAAGGCAAAGTGTCCTGGCTCAAGTTCGAGGGTGTCCATCGCCACGCTGACGTTTGGGTGAATGGGAACTTTGCCGGCTCCCACTTTTCCTACCTGACCCCTTTCGAGTTCGACATCGGTAAGTGGGTCAAGCCGGGAGAGGAAGCGGTCATTTCTGTTCGAGTGGACGCGCGACGCAACAAGGCGATCGATCCGTTGATGGGCTGCCTGGATACGTTGGACTTCCTCTACCTCACGTGGGGTGGGATTTATCGCAGGGTCACGCTTGAAACGACTGCCCGCACTTGGATCGAAGACCTCTTTGTTGTTCCTCGAGTCCCGGACAAAACGGTGGAACTGCGATTGACCACCGCGGGCGACAACACCAAAGAATCTCGCGTCACCGCTGAGATCATCGACCAGCAGGGCGTCATTGTTGCCCGTGGCAACGCAACGATTCTCACTGGAACGACGGAAACGACGCTTTCAATCGCTCTGCCCAATGGAAAACTCTGGTCACCTTCCCGCCCTTATCTCTATACATCGCGGGTTACGCTGATGGAAAACGGCGCGGGCATTGACTCGCGATCGACGCGATTCGGCATGCGTGAACTCAAGGTTGAAAACGGCAAGTTTCTTCTCAACGGGAAACCGATTTTTCTCCGAGGTTATGGCGACGACTGCATCTTTCCCAATACGATTGCGCCCCCGGCGGATCGCGAGGAATATATTCGTCGTTTGTCCAGTGCGCGCGATTATGGTTTTAACTATGCCCGCCACCACAGTTGGTTCCCGCCCGAGGAATACTTTGAGGTCGCGGACGAACTGGGCATCATGGTCCAGCCCGAATTCCCAGCCGCCTATTCCTGGGATTTGGCCACGACACCACCGGAGAAACAGTTCGTCGCCGAACAATGGGAGGCGGTCATCCGGCTTTACCGCAATCATCCGTCGATTGTTACCTGGTGCATGGGCAATGAGCTTTACAAATCTTTTGATGCGGCGCCGGAACTCTATCGGCGGGCCAAAGCGATCGACCCGACAAGGCTTGTCATCGACTCGGACGGCTGCAATTTTGATCACAAAAACCGCGAGACGCTCGATTTCCTGGTGGTTCAATTTGGCGAAGGCAACTCTTGCGGGTTCCAGGATGCAAAGTATAACTTTCCTTCCACTCTGGCAAAGCCGGTCGTCGCGCACGAAATGGGGTACTTTGTCACGCTGCCGGAGCTCACTCAAATCGATCTGTTCGGGAAGGGCCTTCGCCCCTATTGGCTTTTCCAAACGCGCGCCCTGGCCGAGAAAAATGGCGTGACTGAGCGGTACCGCCGGTGGGTCGAACTTTCCAATCGTCTCCAGGCGACCTGTCTGAAGTCGAATATTGAGGCCACTCGCCGCTCGAACCTGAGCGGCTATTCACAGTGGCTCTTCCAGGATTATCCAAACTGTGCCGAGGGCGTCGTGGATATGTTCTTCCGGCCGAAAGGATCCAGCGCGGCCGAATTTCGAAAGTTCAACGCGCCGAGCGTACTTTTGTTGGATGCCTCTCGACGAAACTATTACTTCGGCGAGACGAGTGATTTGAAATTGCTCGTTTCGCGTTATGAAGATGATCCTTCCGAAGGCGCCGTGCTTCGATGGGTGTTGCGCGCCGGCGACCAGATCCTCGCCTCGGGAAAGAAAGAAGGACTATCGCTGACGTCCGAAGGTTTGCAGATGTTAATGCCTCTTTCGCTCGTGATGCCGCAACGCCCGAAGGCAGAGAAACTGACCTTGGCCGTCGAACTTAAAGACAACATTCGCACCGTCGTGAACGACTGGAACTTTTGGGCATTTCCGAAAAAGGCGCAGGAACAAACAGCGAACACAATAATGATCGGCGAACCCAAGGCACTCCAAAACTTGTATCCCTCGGCGCGCGAAGAAGGCCCGGGTACGATCTCTCCTGACGTTGGCGTGGTCATCACCTCGCACTTGCGCGTGGAAACACTGGACTATTTGGCGAAAGGCGGACGAGTCCTGTTGCTTGCGCCCGACGGAAACTTTTCCACTGAGCCGACGAACTACCGCCTTTCTTCCTGGGACGGTGGTGGTCCGTCCGGGACAGAAATCGATCGTGAGCATGCAGCGCTTCGGTCCATGCCAAACGATGGGTGGGGCGACTTGCAATTCTTTTATCTCATCCAAGGCTCGAAAACAATTTTTCTGGATTCACTGCCGGCGAAAGTTCATCCCTTGATTCGCTGCATTGATCGGCCGCAACGACTTGCGAACCGGGCATATCTTTTCGAGGTCGCTGTTGGCAGGGGAAAGCTCCTTGTCAGCGGCTTCAATTTTGCCAAGGCAATTGAAATTGAAGATCCGGCGGCAACCTATCTTCTATCGCGCCTGGTCGATTACGCCCTCGGGCCGGAATTCGCACCGAAGGAAAAGCTGCCAGTCGAATTCCTCAGCGCCAAGGTGGAAAAATGAGCGACTACCGGGAAAAGCGGAGTTTGAAATCATGAATGGCTTAACGCCGTACCCTGGGGGAAGGATGGGGCGCCAAGTCCCGTGCATATCCGCTACGTTCTTCGTGCACCGGCTTCGCCCTCTCGAGGGCCATCGCGGAGGGAATCCTTGAATGTTCGACCGCGAATGGAGGCCATGGACCAGCGCCAGGCGGAGTACGCAAATCCTTGCTGGACCTTCTGCGGATTTTCAAGCCCAAGGGGATTGCATCGCCCAGCCCAGGGTTACGAGCCCCGAGCTACCCTGGGAACTCGAGCGCGCACCGATATCTGCCCCGAAGGAGGAGATACGTATAAAGAGCAGCATCCTCGGCCGCGGCGGCTCTCACATCAACGTTGGCGCTCGATCCGTCGGAAACCTTTCTCACGCGCAACGCGGCCGCGCCCAAGGACGGGCGCACTCCAGGAGAGGCACCTGTTTCCCAAGATGATCATGAGAACGAGGGCGGCGTTCATGTTCGTTGTGCTGGCGACAGCAACCATGCACAGCGAGGAGAGACCAGTTCCACAAGCTACAGAGCTTGCCCGCGAGGTTCGCGATAAAGGTTGGATCATTTACGGCGCCCGAACCGCGAAGGGCGATT
>JBDTOW010000654.1:0-3563 GCA_039933075.1 Verrucomicrobiota bacterium
AAGCGCGAGGTCGCGAGCGGGGGGACGGCTTCGTCAAATGGATCCTGAATGCCGAGAATATCGAGAGGCGTCCCCACCGTCTGCCAGTTTGGAGTGGTGAGCGTCTCGCTCGCTTGAATGAGCAGCTTGCTGCCAAGGCCGTCACCGTCTGTGATCTCAAACTTATAATGGCCCGGGGCGCTCTTACGAAAGTTATGGATGGCCGGATGTGCGTCGAATGCGGCGAGATAAGGCACCGGCTGGCCGTCGAGTGTTTGATTAGGATTCGGCCCGCGCAACCCGAGCCGCGTGAATTCACCGCCGATCATGATGATGTTGTCATTGCGCGCAATGGCGTTGACCGGCGCGTCCGCTCCCGGATCCCAACCGGAAGACGCGCCTCCGAAGAGAGGATTAACTGATGCGATGCGCCTTCGATTCTCTCCGCCGGCGCCTGTGAATGAGCCCCCGATATAGACGGCTTGGCCTAAGGGCAGCACCGCTCGCGCTTGCAACTGCACATTGCCGCCAATTCCAGCGTCCAAAGGATTACTGGTTTCTAATGCCGTTGCCGGATCGATAACGGCTAGAGCCTTGCGATCCTGCCCACTGATTTTTGAAAAGTCGCCGCCGACAAACAAGCCATCCGACGACAACGCCAGCGCTCGCACTTGATTATCCGGTTTGGCATCGAACGTTTTCACCAGTATTTTGGCTGGATCCACACTTGCGGTCAGCAGCGCAAGATACGTCTGGGACCCGCCGCTGATACCAGAGAAACTGCCGCCAACGTAAATCTGTCCGTTGCTATACAACATCGCGTTGACGAGTCCTCCCGGCTGCGGATTCCAGGCGGTGGCATCGCCAGTGGTGGCGCTCAGTTCAGCAAGGTAAGAGCGATCTTGTCCGCCGAGATGCGAGAATTGACCGCCCACGTAGATAGTGTTCGTACCGACGGCAATCGCCGACACAAACTGACCGGCCGTGACATGCGCATCCCACAAATCGGCTTGCCCGCTATCATATTTGAGCAGAGCGATTCGGGGACGAGATTGGCCACCGATGTTGGTGAAGCTGCCGCCGACGTAGAGTCCGTCGCGTCCCAAAGCCAATGCCTTGACGCTGAGGTCAGCGCCTGGATCCCAAGCTGTCGGGGCGCCGGTCGATAAATCAATCGCCGCGATTCTAGCGCGGTTAACGCCACCGAAGCTGATAAAATCGCCGGCCAACAAGATTTCATTGCCTTGAATCGCCATCGCCCAACTCGTCGCATTGGCTGCTGCGCCAAACTGCGCAGTGGGTCTGAGCAAAGAGACTTGCGGGCCAAAGTCGCTCACGGCTGCGGTGGCTTGCGCGATCTGCGCAAAGCCGCGCCGGCTCGCGCCCCCGGTCTGCACCGGTTGATTGTTTACCGGATTGTTGGTGATGCTGCCGCCGATAACAGTGAACTTGCCGCCCACGAGCAGATCTGGACCGTTGGGAACAATGAAGGTCACAACGTCGTTGGCGTCGGCCTGCCAGGTCGCGTCGGCCTGGCCAAACCCGGTGGCTGAGAGTGCCGCCAACCGAGTCCGGGAACGCGCGCCAATCGTCGTGAAGTCACCGCCCGCATACAATACGTTGCCGACCACCGCCAAAGCATTGACGGATGGTGCGGCGGTTGGGTTCTGAGCATTGGGATTCCAGGTGTTCGCGATCCCGTCGGTCTTGCTGAGCGCGGCGATGCAATTGCGAGGTTTGGTGCCGCATTGCGTGAAGTCACCGCCGACGTAAACCGTGGTGCTGGTCACGGCGATCGCTTTGACACCTTCGGAGCCGCCAGTACAGGTCGGATTCCATGCCAGGAGCTCGCCGGTAGCCGGTTTGATGGCGGCCAGTCGCTGCTGCGGAACTGACACCTGCTGATTGCCGTTGGTCAATATCGTGACGGTGCTGAACTGGCCACCGACATAGACGGTGTCGCCATCGACCGCCAAGGCTGCGACGATATACTGGAATCGGATTCGGACGCCATTCGTCTCGCCCGTGGTGGGATTGAGGAGCGCGAAATATGAGGACTGCTGATTATTGGCAATTTGAAAGAACTCTCCACCCACCAGCAGCGCGCCGCCGGTCAGCGCCAGCGCACGCACGGTGGCGTCAGGATTTGGTTTGAACTCAAGATCCAACGTTTTGTCAGCTCGCACGTGCACCAGGTTTTGCAGGTTCGTGCTCCCGGCAGGCACGAATAATCCGCCCGCATACCAACCGCCGGAGCCGTCCGGGATCACAGTTCTCACACTGCCGACCAGCGTAGGGAAACCCGGCAGAGGGTCGCCAAAGTCGGTTTCGAGCAATCCGGCAGCACCAGTGGCAGGACCGAGATAGGTGAAATCGCCGCCGATATAGGCCACGTTATTGGTGATGACGACGGCATTCACAAAGCCATCCGCTCGCCAGAATTGGGAAAGCGGCTCGGAAACTGGCTGTGCCGCAAGCTGGCTCGGCATGCTGATAAATATGGAGCACCAGATGATCGGGAAGAGGGACAGCTTGATGCAGTCTTTGGATAATTTGAGAGCTTTCATAGTGTCGTTTTCCTAGGCGTCAGTGGTCAGACCAGATTTGCCGATAATTGTTTCGCAAAACTCGAAATACGCATATGCCCAGCTATACGTATGGGTTGACCGGATTCTTTCATGAATCACATGCCAAAATTAACGAGCCTGGACAAGCCTTTAATAGTGAATCAGATGTAGAGCGACAAAAACTGGCTTCGGAGCTGCGTCTCCTGTTCCGGCAGGCGTTGACGGAGCTTGTCCTTCGACAACGCGCCATGTTGGAATCGGCGTTTCGGAAAGATCGGAATGTTCACGTCTGTGACCGCTTTGATGCCGCGGGACACGATCTCGCCTTTGAGCGCGTAAAGCCTTTCGACCGACATCCCGGTGAGCTCGGTGAAAGGAATGCCTTCAGCTACTTCGATCACATTCGGGCGAGTGAACGGGCTGAAACCCTCGAAACCGAAATGTTTCGCCGGCGCGTAAGTGCGGGCGTACGAACGGCTCAAACCGCCGCTGTAAGTGAGCGAGTGTTTGATTTTGCCCACACCCCAGCCCTCCTGGTACAGCATCGTGTTGTTGACCACGCTGCGAATCGTCAGCTCCGGATTCTCTTCGATCGGATAATCTTTCAGGTTCTCATCGCCGCCATCGCCGTCGATCAAATATTTCCAATCAGGATAACGAGCGCGGATGCCGCGGCAGAGCGTGAGCGCCATCGAAGCGGACTCGATATCGAGTGGTTTGTAATCCTCAACGACACGAATCGTCTCGGCGACGTCAAGCGAGTCGAGGTCAGCCTCGATCGGTTCGAGGAAAAGGCCCAGGCCGAGCGGCTCGAGAAAGGCGCGCGCCTGCTGGAGATCCGGCCCGTCGCCGAACGAAAGAGTGAACGCCTTGAGCCGGCTTAGGCTCATGCACAGCTTTTGCATAAGATGGCAGGTCAGGAAAAATACGGCTCCGCTGTCGATGCCGCCGGAAAAACAAACACCCACAGGTTCCCGCTCCGGAATCTGGCGCAGCCATTTGATAATCTCGCCGGCC
>JBDTOW010000655.1:0-3559 GCA_039933075.1 Verrucomicrobiota bacterium
CGTCGACAGCGTTTATCTCAATAGCGGCCGTGGTTGCATCAACTGCTCTGGCGTGTGGGCTTCCCGCCACACAAAAGAGATCGCCCAAGCCCTGGCCGAACGCCTGGGGCCGATCGACGTTCTTCCGCCTGACGATCCGAAAGCAGCCCTGGCCGCGTTCACGGTGCCGGGCCAGGCGCAGACAATTCACGCGCAAATTCTGGAAAAGGCAGCCGAAGCCGGCGTCGAAGACATGACCGCGAAGTTCGGTCCGCGTTTAGTAGAGAAGGAACGCTGCGCTTACCTCCGGCCATGGGTTCTTCACTGCGACACACCTGATCGCAAGATCGCCAATACCGAATATATGTTTCCTTACGTCACCGTCGTCGAGTGTCCGCAAAACCAGATGATCGAGAGGATCGGCCAGACATTGGTCTGCTCGGCCATCACGAGCGACAAAGCCTGGGAACGCCAGCTCATCGACGCCGCGAACATCGATCGCTTGAACATCGGGCCGATCCCGACCATCAAACTTGATTGGTTGCAGCCGCATGAAGGTAACATTGTGGATTTCCTGTTTCGCGCGCGGGCCTTCCAGATCCCGGCGGAACGATTGAAGGTGCAGTCCTGACAGTATTTCAAGAAACGTCTCGACTGGCGCTTTCCCATCTACGGATTTGTTCTGGGCTATAACTATCTCGGAGGACGCTACGGCACGCCCTGGCCGATGGAACGCAGAGTCAGAGAACTGAGTTGGACGTCGCCCCAAAGCCTAAGCGACAGTGGCGTCCTTGTGTTGGTGACCGATCCAAACAACTGGTCAGTCGGCTTCGCGCGGTCGTTCGTTCCCCACGCCAGACGCGGATTCAAGTTCCATGGTAATCCCATCAACGACAGCGATCTAGATTTCACGCCAGCCTTCGTGCCCACGCCCAAGGAGCTCGGCGCCCAGGGCGGGAATGTGGGACGGTTGGACGGCTCGGTCGCATGGAAGCCAATTCGGCAAATGCAGGTCCATCGCGGCAGCGGTTACTGGGACGATACCGGGTGCTGGGCCACCTGGTGAGCGCAAAACTGTGAAGAGTTTTTCCGTGACGTGCGTGTGCGGGATCGCGCTGCTGGCGGCTACGTTGCCGACCCGCGCTCAACAGTTTCGTTGGGTGAAAAGCGGCGGCGGTAACGACGAGGACGCGGGTACGGCTCTCGTCGTCGACGCCGAACGCAATCTCTACGTTGCGGGTCATTTTAGCGGGACATCAACGTTCGGCACCAATGTGCTGGCCAGCAGTGGGGGAACCGATGTTTTTCTTGTCAAAATGGACTCGAACGGGAACTTCGGATGGGCCGTGCGAGCTGGGGGAACTAACTTCGACGAGTGTGCCGGTGTGGCTGTGGATCCGCAGCGGAATATCCTTCTCACGGGTTATTTTGCCGGACAGGCGAGCTTCGGCAACCTTGCGCTAACGAGCGTCGGCAACAGTGACATCTTTATCGCGAAGCTGGACAGCACAGGGGAGGTGTTGTGGGCAGCCAGCGCGGGCGGGCCGGCGAAGGACGTGGCAAACGGGATCGCGACCGACGCTATGGGCAGCAGTTACGTGACTGGTTCCTACCTGGAGACCGCCTCCTTTGGCGCGACCAATCTGACTGGAGGAAATCTTCGCCAATTCTTTCTCGCCAAATATGCGTTCGACGGACGTCTCCTCTGGGTACGCAACACCGGAGGCGGTGAGAACGCCGTGGGCAACGCGGTCGCCGCTGACAGGGACGGGAACGTGTGGACTGTCGGGGACTATTATCCGTTGGCCCCACAGGATACGAGGAACTCGGATTTGTTCATTATCCGTCACGATCCCTTTGGCCGTACCGTTTGGTACACCAGTTTTGGCGGCAGCGAGGCGGCCTCGGCCCAAGCGGTGGCGCTCGATGAGTCGGCAAACTGCTACGTTACTGGTACCTTCAACGGGACCGCTAAGTTCGGAAGTTTCACTCTCAGCAGCCGCGGTGATAGCGATGTGTTCGTGCTTAAGTGTGATCCTCTGGGCCAGGTGCTGTGGGCGCGGAAAGCGGGCGGTTCATACACGGATGTTGGAAGTCGCATTACTGTGGATCCGGAAGGAAGTTGCCTCGTTGCCGGTTATTTCCTCGTCGCAGCAGATTTTGGGAACACTCATTTGACGAGCGGCGGATCGGCAGATGCCTTTGTGATGAAGTTGGACACCGACGGGCACCCGCTCTGGGCAGTTCAAGCCAGTGGGACAGCCAATATGGGAGTGTACGGTTTGTTAGCGGACAGCGCCGGAAGCGCCTATCTGACCGGGTATTTCCGAAGCAGCAGCCCGTTTGGCGGTTTCTTTCTCACCAACAACAGTAACGGTCGCGACGTGTTTGTTTGCCGGCTCGACAACCCGCCCGTGCCGAAACTTTCGATCATTGCCGGGGACGGGAACACCATCATCTCATGGCCATCCGATACCGCGGGGTACCGCCTCGAAAACTCAATGCGGCTGGCTTCGCCTGAGACTTGGCAAATCGTGACCAATGTTCCTTCGCGAATTGGGCCGCGAACCTTAGTTACCAATGGGATTTCGGGGGGGCAGCGCTTTTACAGACTTAGAAGGCCGGCGGGAGGGTGATCGGGCAATGTCCATCGAGACCCAGCGTCCGGCCTCAAAATTGGTCAGGGCTTTTCAGCCATCTCTTTATCGCGCTCGGCCATCGCGGCCCGGCGTGATAGTTTGACCCGTCCTTTATCGTCGACGCCAATGCACTTTACCCAGATTTCGTCGCCGACCTTGACGATGTCTTCGGTCTGTTTGACGCGGAAGTTGGCGAGTTCACTGATATGGCAGAGACCGTCCTTGCCTGGCAACACTTCGACGAAGCAACCGAATTCCTTAATCGTGACAACCTTGCCCCGGTAAATCTTTCCAATCTCAATTTCGGCAGTCATGCCTTCGATTTCTTCGCGCGCCATGCGCATGCCCTCTTCATCGACGGAATAGATTTTGACAGTGCCATCGTCCTCGATGTTGATCTCGCAGCCTGACCGTTCAACCAGGGCTTTGATGTTCTTGCCGCCGGGCCCGATTACGGCACCGATTTTCTCGGGGTTAATCTTGAGCGTGATGATGCGTGGGGCGTATTTGCTTATTTCCGGACGTGGAGCTGCCAGTGTCTTGGCCATCTCCTCCAAAATGAAGAGCCGTCCGACTCTCGCTTTCTCGACGGTCTCCGTCATTATCTCATGAGACACGCCGCGCAGTTTC
The DNA here is from genome assembly GCA_039933075.1 of Verrucomicrobiota bacterium. GTDB lineage: Bacteria > Verrucomicrobiota > Verrucomicrobiia > Limisphaerales > JACPZS01 > JBDTOW01. The sequence continues at coordinate 3,249 of JBDTOW010000655.1, forward strand.
AGGTCGAGTTGGAACCCGGTGATTCCCTTGTCCGTTCCCGCGATTTTGCAGTCCATGTCGCAAAAAGCGTCTTCCCACCCGATGATGTCAGACAGCAATTGATAACGTGAGATGGCGCGCGATTCGTTCTGTTCCGCACAGATGCCGATGCTGATGCCAGCGACTGGCCGCCGCAGCGGCACTCCGGCGTCCATCAGCGCGAGCGAACCCGAGCAGACCGACGCCATGGAAGTGGAACCATTCGATTCCATAATCTCACAGGAGACGCGAATGGCATAAGGATAATCGGCCAGCGGTATTACCGGTTCGAT
>JBDTOW010000656.1:0-3555 GCA_039933075.1 Verrucomicrobiota bacterium
GAAGGCGGCCGGCGAAAGTGAACGGCTGGATCGGTTTGACATCAAGAACGACGGATTGCGAGTGTTTCTGGCCGGCATCTGGACGCTGGCCGGCAAGCGCTTCCTCCACAGCCACGAGGTTTACCAGACCCTCGAGGATCCCCGGGACCTCGAAGCCTATGCTTTCCTGCTTCGCATCCGGTCGTTCGTTCATTCCCGGCGTCCGCGCGCGACGCAGTCCGCCGCCGGTGGCAATCATCCCGAGGACGTGCTCGGGTTCGATGACTTCTTGTCGTTCGGTGAATTGCTAGGTCCGGAAGTTGACGAGCCCGCGCGATTCGATTTTGCGAACGACGTCCGGGCGCGATTGCTCGCGGCGCGACGGCGTGTGGCGCGTTTCGCCAAAGGCGTCATCGACCGGGAACGAAAGGCCGGCCGCGAGGCTGGCCCGAGCAGTCCCCTCGCGTACGGCGTGGGCGGCCTGAGCCATACCGGCGCGCACCAGTGCCAGACGCCGCGGGAAAAGAGCCGGGCTGCGTTGTCTCTGCTCCTCGCCTCGCAACGGTACGGTGTGCCGATTGACCGGTTCGAACTGCAGACGACCTTCCGGGACGCCGGCGACTGGCTCCTGCGCGTGCCGGAATTGTCCGCCCTGTTCTACGAGCAACACGGAAGCCTGGCCGACTCGTTCGCGTTCCTTTCGCAAATGGACGGCGCGGAAGAGCGCCTGTTTCCCGGCTATGCCAGGTTCGAGGCCTCGATTGATAGCCGGGTGATGACCGAGCGCAAAACCCTGCGCAGCGCGCTGGAAAGGCAAAAGATGCTCGCGCTGGAGCGGATGGTGCGCGAGGGGCGGGCCAAGTTCGCCAATGCCGTCTCAGCCTCGCCGACCGACGGCACCCGGCCCGTGACAGTCGAGATCGAAGCAGCGCTGTTGGACGCCGACCAACTTGCGGCGGTGAAACTCGCGCTTAAGACCAAACGCCTGCCGCTGACCGCCGAGGACCTTGTGTTGCGCCGGGACGAGACACGCCAATTGCATGAGCGTTACGCCAGCGGGTTTTCGGAAATTCCGCTCACGGAATACTACGAGCCTTATGCATCGCAGTGCGATTTCCCCGCCGAGACGTTGCGCATCACTGGGTTCCTTGTGGCCAACCGGCGCGCGTTCAAGGCACATTCCGAGGAGGGCATCAACGACGCCACCATGGTTGCGGAATTCGCGCAAATGTGCGGGAGCGAAAACCTGTTGCGCGCCCTGTTTGTGTTCACCTGCGCCGACCGTGCCGAATGGGAGTCGGAGGACGCTGACCCGGCGCGCTGGTTCAACACGCGGGAGCTCTATGCCAAGGCGTTGACGCACTTCCAACCGGTTCAGGACCCGACCCAGGCGCTGAAGGGCGCGGGATACTCGCTGGATCAGTTGAGCATCCTCAAGGACTTCGGCGCGGATTTCTTTGGCGGTGTGTATCGCCAATATGCCAACCGGTTCGGCGCGCAGCTCGTGCGGTTGGTCGAGGAACCGGAACGGATGGAACCTAAGGCGAGCCTCCTCCGCGACGGCACCTCCACCATGGTCGGCGTGGCGGCACGGGACTATCGCGGACTGGCCGCCACGATCAGCGGCGCGCTCTGGCACCAGGGAATTGAACTGCGCCAAGCTCACCTGTTCTCCGCGATGCACCAGCGCCTGGCGCTCGACTTCTTTCACCTCGCCCCGCGCGACCGTCCCCTTCCTCCCGACCTGACCCGGCACCTCGAAGACGCGATCCAGCGGCAGCTCTACATCGCAGAGTCGGACGAGGCCAGCCTGCCGCGCGTGACGGGGAGCGTTTCGCTCCATGAATGGCGGCCCGGACAATACTGCCTCCGTTTCGAGACCGCTCAGAACGTGAGCGGCCTCATATACGTGCTGACCTACAAAGTGTTTCGGCACCTGCGGGGAAACATCTTCGGCCTGACCGCCCACGCTGATCGCGGGCGAGCGTTCATCTCCGTGTATCATAGCCTGCCGCCGGACCTCTCGCTTGAACAGGCCCGGGCCATCACCGCGCAACAATTCTGATCTCCGTCCAGGTAGGCATCAAGGACGGCGGGATGAATATAAGATTTCCGGCACACGGCGGGCGTATTGCCAAGACGACGGGCGACTTTCTCAATTGCTTGAACGATGTTTTTTCGGGCCTGCGCCTGGGAATCGAACTTCTCAAATTCTTGCAGAGTCAATGCCGCCAGCACGGTGCCGGCCCAGGTGCGGAAATCTTTGGCCGTAAAATCCCCACCACTAATCTCCCGTCATATTCCTCCATTTGTTTTATCGTTCCGGAGTTTGAGGCAACTCGAATGCCAGCTTGCTGGCTTTCGCCTCGCTCGTTATCCTGACGATTCTCGCGACGGCCAGCTTCGAGCCGCGACAGATTTGGGAGACGCAGGAGGTGGATCAATGAACAAGGAAACTTCCTCTTCGGACGGTGATCTTCCCAAAGCAAAAACAAAAAGCAGAAAATCGCGATTTTCTTTTATCTGGGTCGTGCCGGTTGTGGATGCGCTCGTGGCGGGATGCCTGATTTACCATCGCCTTCAAGAGTTCGGTGACAGCATCACGGTCCGGTTCCGGGATTTGGAAGGGTTGAAACCGGGCCAGAGTTCCGTTCAATTTCGCGGCGCAGGTATCGGCGAAGTAGTGAAGATAGAATTGAGTCCCGACCGACAATATGCCACCGTAAAAATGAAGCTGCGTCGCTTGGCTTCATCGGTGGCGCGTGAGGGATCAGCCTTTTGGATCGTGCGCCCGCAACTCGGCATGGGGAATCTGACCGGTCTTGGAACCATCATTAGCGGTCCCCATATCGCGGTGCTGCCGGGGAACGGAAAAGCCACCACCGCATTCGTGGGCCTGGAGAACTCGCCCTTGCTGCTGGATCCCACGGGGCTCAAGATCGTTCTACTTTCAAATCGCGCCGGATCATTGCGGACCGGAATTCCGATCTACTATCGCGGGATTGAGGTTGGCGCGGTGCAAGCAACACGGCTTACCACGAATGCCATTGCCGTGGAAATTCACTGCGATCAAGCGGAGAAAGTTTGGTTGGAATGGTCGCCCCGGATCACCGTCCGGCCCGAGGACTCGGATCAAACTGAAATCAAAATGAAGCGGGAGAGCAACTAAGCGGGGGCTAACTCCACGCTACTTGAGGGGGCGCGCCGAAATGCGACGGGACTTCAACACCCGCTTGCTTGGCAAGCCTACCCACATAAACCAACACCGGAGCTGAATCACGGAAGCTGGAGTCGAACGACACCACCAGAGCGCAGGGGCTCGCGCCCCTGCCTTCCAGCTACTCGTTCAGCAAGGCGCTGACTGTCGCGGGAAGTTCGGAGCGACAATGGAAGGAAAGTATCAGTTTTTCTTGTTTGGTTTTGTGAAACTGGATTGTCCTCAGCAAGAGGGGCGCGTAGGCATAAGACAATCTGTTCAAAACGAGCGTCAACGTTTAAGGGCGCGTCCGACCTGAATCACCGTCACGTCGAATGCCGGAGAATCTTTCCATTCGATCATCATCTCCTTGCTCTTTG
>JBDTOW010000657.1:0-3550 GCA_039933075.1 Verrucomicrobiota bacterium
TATCAGTTCCACCCGTGGTTAAAACGTTGGCGTGTCCGACATCGCCCAAAAACTCTGGTGCTTCTGCCACCCGTTGCGCCAAGAAAACGTAGCGCCGACTGGCAGTCGGCTGTATCGCCGGTTGGCAACCGGCGAACCAATCGCCAATTCCACCCGTTTGCCGATTGCCAATCGGCGATACAGCAGGTTGCCAAATCTCGCGGTATTAAAGAAATTCTTTCGCGGTGGTGCGCAGTGCAGCATAAATCCATTGTCAACATGCGTGATTATTCGAGTTTGAATTTTTCTCTGACTGACGACAACCACGCACGATAACGCACAAAACACCCTCTTGTTTGTCCCGTCTTGTCCCGTCCTCCCACGCTGCGGGGGCCGTTCAATTCAAATAAACTGCCGACGCCAAGCACACTTGAGGCGGCTGGAAGCGTGCAGAGTATGCGGGTACGTGTCACGGTGAGCAAAACGTTCGTCGGACGGAAGTGGCTTGCGACAGGCGCGTGGAAGAAGTTTTCTGCAATGGCAATGCTGAAACCTGAAGCTGCGATTCGGTTGGGCTGCGGACTGGCAAGAAATTATCCACGTCGCTGCATTCCGTGTCCGTCTCGCCGCCGATTCATTTCCTGATTCACGGCCGAATCATTCCGTCCCATCTCCTCATTTGACCCAGCAATAGTCCGCCAGGCTGTCGCGGAATTTACGCCGCTCCATCCGCAGAAGTTTCTGGATTTGATTCCGGCCAAGGATGTCATCATCGAATTGCGCCAACGGCGCGCTTCGTATCAAGCGATTGCCACTTTGCTCACACAACATTGTTTGCCGATGAGCAAGACCGCCATCGCTACTTTTTGGCATAAGATTCTTTGCGAGATTTGTCCGGTCACACCGCCGCGCCGGACGAAAGCGCCCGGCGTCTCCTGCCGAGCCAAATGGCCGAGTGCCTTCACCGGCTGAATCAAAGCCAATGGACGAACGTCCGTCGCAAGAACCGCCAGTCACTCCACTTAGCGGCGGAACTCGAGACCGAGGATACAAAATCAAACCGCACCAGCTTCGAAATCTCCACGACCACGAGCGCGTCCTCCTCCACTGCGAAAGGGGCTTTCGCCGTATGACACTTCCACCTCTGGAAGCAGACGGAAACATTGTAAAGTGGTTCTCAGATGAGGACAAAGTCTCTAAAGCTCTCGTTCGCGCTTTCTTAGCGCCGTCAACTCTCGCGTCTTTTCGAATAAATTCGCGCTCAAATACTTCATCCCATGTCGCACGCGATTGTCACTATCAGTTCATTTGGCGTCAGCGTATCTGTCAATTTCATGGCGGCAGCGACGTTGGCGCCGGTGGTATAGCCCGCCACGATTTCGTGTTCGCTTCCCAGCCGACGCGCTTGCTCGACCGCAGCCGAATTGGAAATAGCAAAGTAGCCATCCACCAGAGACGTATCCCAAAAGCCGGGCGTGATGGCAAACCCCGCGCCTTGAAGTTGATGCCGGGTGTTCACAACGGGATGACCGGCAAGCAAAGGTGCTTCAGCAGGTTCGACCACGTAGCATTTGACCTTCGGGTTTCGCCTCTTCAGCGCGCGGGCGATTCCGGTAAACGTTCCGCCGGTGCCAACGATAGCGACGAACGCGGCAGCGCGACCTTCGGTTTGCTCCCAAATTTCCTGCGCCGTGGACTCGTGGGCCGCTGTATTGCTCGGGTTATTGAACTGGTCCGCGCAATACGCTTCTCGTTGCCGGGCAAGTTCCTCAAGCCTCTGCTTAACAAGCTCCATGTCTTCTCTCGAAACTTTTCCCATTTCAGAAGCTCCCGATTGTGGCACAAGTTCTACTTCAGCACGCAAAGCGTTCAGCATCCGAACCCGTTCCGGCGAGTTTCCCGCGGACATTACTGCGATGAAACGATATCCCGTGCGAGCGCAACTGATCGCCAAACCGATTCCCCTATTCCCAGCGGTCATTTCAATGACAGTGTCGCCGGGTTTAATCTTTCCAGCTTTCTCAGCGTCTTGAATGATCCGCAAGGCCACACGGTCCTTGATGCTGCCTCCCGGTAAGAAGTATTCCACTTTCAACAGAACACCCGCGCGCTCTGGCGAGGTAAAACGATCAGCGCGACGACCGGCGTTTGCCCAATCGTATCAAGAACAGTTGGAAAGCTTTTCGGATTCATTCACTTGTTCAGTGGCTAAATCAGGGTCAAAAATTTCAACCGCGTTCGCGAATCGTCGCGAAATTTGCCCAACAGCGCGGAGGTGATGGTGTGGCTGTTCTGCTTTTGTATTCCACGCATTTTCATGCAGAGGTGTTCAGCTTTCACAACCACGCCGACGCCGTGATTGGGAATTAACCCGGACAGCGCCTGGGCTCAAGAGTCATCCACTCCTGGACCTGCAATCGCCGCGAGAAGATTTCGACCAGGCGGGCGAGTTTGGAAAGGCCGATGATCTTGCCGTCCGGCAAATAAGCGATGTGACAGTGTCCGAAGAAAGGCAGCATGTGATGCTCGCAGAGGCTATAGAACTCCACTCCCTGGACGATCACCATCTCGTCGGATTCGGTTTCGAATATCCCGCCATTCACCGTTCGCTTGGGGTCTTCTCCATAGCCACGGGTGAGGAAGGCGAGTGATTTAGCCACCCGCGCAGGGGTCTGGCGAAGACCAGGGCGTTCTGGATTCTCCCACAGAATTTCCAACTGACTCAGCCAGCCATTAAGTTTCAATTCGACATTCTTCACGCTTCGCGGCCACCAGGCGCTCGACGAGAAAGCGCACGCCGTCCGCCTTTGCCCAGGGATCGCGCACGCGTTTGATTCGGATCATGGCTATTTTCTTCCTAAATGACTGCTTCAGCCTCCTCGTGCTGCCGCGACTTTTGTTTCAAAGCGTCCATCAGCTTGTCGAACGCCTGGTTGAATTTCTCGACGCCTTCGTCCTCCAATTGCTGGGTCACTTGGTCAACGTTGATCCCGAGTTCGGGCAAACTCTGCAATGCCCAGGCGGCGTGCTCAACATCCTGTTCGAGGCGGGCTTTCGGTTCTCCGTGGTCGCGATAGGCGTTGAGCGTTTCGACTGTGACGGTGTTTACCGTGTCTGATCCAATGAGCGATTCGACATATTTCAAGTCGCTATACTCGGGGTTCTTGGTGCTCGTGCTGGCCCAGAGCAGTCGCTGGACACGTGCTCCACGATTCGCCAATTGTTTGAAGCGATTGCTCCCGAAGATTTCTTTGTAGATTTGATAGGCCGACACAGCACTGGCGATGGCAATCTGGCCACGCAACTTCCGGGCAAGGTCCGCTTGCTTGCCTCCCTGCGTGATGTGTTTTTCCAGCAGCGGATCGACCAGGGAATCAATGCGGCTCACGAAGAAGCTGGCGACCGAGGCAACATTCTTAAGGGACTGCCCCTGACTCGAACGCGCTTCGAGGCCGGCAAGGCATGCTTCCGCCACCTGCCGATAGCGTGGCAATCCGAAAAGCAACGTGATGTTGATGCTGATGCCTTCGCTGATGAGTTGCTGGATTGCAGGCAGACCTTCAATCGTGGC
>JBDTOW010000658.1:0-3549 GCA_039933075.1 Verrucomicrobiota bacterium
CATCGCGAACGAAATCTCTCCTTCCAGTCCGGAATCTGTTTTTCGCTACGTCAACATGCTCGTGGATCAGCAGCGCTTTCCGGAAGCCCTTCAGGTGGGAGAAAATGCCGTGAACGCCGCGCCGGAGGACAAACAGTTCGGCGATCTTGTGGCGCAGCTTAAGAAAATGAAGGCAGAATGAAATCATCCTTTCCATTCGATGCGCCGTCGCCTAACGCCGGCATCGGGAAAACTCGGACGTGTTACCCAACGGATCGGTCGCCGTCGCGGTAATCCAATAGCGCGGTGGGAAAGTGACTGGCAACGTGACTGTGAATTTCCTGTTCCCGCTGGCTTCAGTAATGATGCTGGCGGAGCCGAGAAAGGTTTCGCCTTCGCCGAAACCCGACGGATCGCAATCTCGACTGCTAAAGAACTGCAAAACAAACGTCGTTCTCGGTGTGCTGTTGAGTGTCCCTTCTATGACTATGCCGCCGTTCGAACGAAATACCCTGGTTAACTCCGGAAAGTTCTGAAGATTGTTCGCGCCAGCATCACCATCGCCGAGGTCGTTTGGCGTCACTCCATCCGAACCTAAATCAATCCCCAGACCCGCATTCGCAAAAATGGAATTGCCGAGGATAGCGTTACCGCGAATGGGAGCGCCGTTACCGGAGCCGATCGCTACTCCGTCGCCGCCGTTGAAAGCGATAATATTGCCGACAGCCTGTGACGTTCCGCCGATGGTATTATTGGACGGGATACCATTCTTGTCGGTAATTAGCACGCCGTGTCGCGCGTTGCCCAAGTCTGCCAAGCCATCCTTGTCGGTCCCAATAAAATTGCCTTCGATTCGGTTCCCGGTCGTGCCAAAAAGGCCGAAAACTTGAATGCCGTCGGTGTCGTTACCCGAAATAACATTCCTCGCTTCCGGTGTATCACCACCAATGGTATTGTTAAACGCCCCATCGATCAAGATGCCCCCGAGGCCAAGTGTAGCGGGAGACGAGCTGCCGTTGCCCAATTTCCTGGTGCCGGTAACGTCCGTACCAATGTAGTTCCCTTGCACTAATGTTCCGGTTGCGTCTGTAGCGAGACTGATCCCAAGGAGGTCGTTGCCGGAAATGATGTTCCTTGCCCCGGCGATTGTTCCGCCTATCGTGTTTCCAGACGTGTGGTCAAGGTCAACGCCAACCAAATTGCCTACAGCGCGCACGCCCTCCTTGTCGGTGCCGATGAAGTTTCCTTGCACAAGGTTGCCTGTTGCGACTGTGTTGAATGTGTTGAAGATATTAAGGCCGAAAACATTACCAGAAATGACATTGCGAGCCCCAACCGTTGTTCCGCCAACCAGATTATAGCTCGAATCTTCGATTAAGACTCCCACTTGAATGAACCCACCCGGCGCAACGCCAAGCGCCAGAGTTCCGGTGAGATCGGTACCAATGAAATTACCCTGCACGATGTTGACGTCGGAGCCGCTCAGAATCGACACCCCAAAACCTGAGTTGCCGGAGATGACGTTGCGCGCTGACAGTATAGTGCCTCCGATGATGCAGTGGTCGGAATCAAAGAGAACCACCCCACCGTTAGGAGGAAATTGAGCGTTGCCCAGGGCGACCGTGCCACTGAGGTCAGTTCCGATGAAGTTGCCCTCGATCTGGCAGTAGTCAGCAGAATCGACTTCAATCCCGCTTCCGGTAAAACGATTGATCACCAGCCCGCGCACGATCGAGTTCGCGGCAGTAAAACCAGAAATCGTCAAACCATCCACAGTCGGAGGCGTTCTGGTTCCGTCCAACTCGATGATTGGCATCCCCGCGAAGCCCGGTTGAGTTGTGCCATCGATTATGATCGAATCGGTAATGATGGGCAGCGCGTCTGTCAGGCTGATGGTGTGCGGCCCCGCCCCGGGAATGTTGAAGGAGATGGTATCCAAACCAGGATTGGCATTGGCGCACTCGATGGCCGCCCGGAGCGAACCGGGTCCAATGCTGGCAGTGCTGGTGACCACAGTATTGCACGACGAACCGCCGGCGAGAATCGCGATGGCGGTGGGGTAGTTGAATCCTGTGGCGAACCTGGAAAGTACTCCGGCGAGCGTGATTCGACTCACATAACCAAGCGGTTCAGTATGCGTGATATTGCAGATGTACAGATTTCCGCTGCTGTCGAAGGCCAGTCCGGTCGGATAATCCAATCCCGTCGCAAAGAGACTCACCACGCCACTAGGCGTCACTTTACTGACAGAATCTCCAAACGCGTCCGCGACGAACAGATTTCCGTTTCGGTCGAACGCAATGCCCCATGCTAAATTGAATCCAGACGCGAAGGTGCTGGCGGCACCGGACGGGGTAATTTTAATCACGCTGTCGCTGCTGGCCACATACAAGTTTCCACTTGCGTCAAAAGCCAGTCCTTGGCCCCCAATTCCAGTGGTCACCCGGTCGACCGTTCCGTTGGGACTGATTCTATTGACAGTTCCCCCGAACCCGAACCCCGCGGTGAAAAGATTGCCGGCACCGTCGAACGCTAAACCAGCCGGTGATCCCAACGTGCTGCTGGAAGCATAAACACTGATTGCGCCGGCGGGAGTAACTTTGCGAATCGTGTCATCCCACGTTCCAGCAACGTAAAGATTGCCGACCGAATCCAACGCGAGTCCATAAACCAAACCCACGTCATTCGCAAAAGGCTGAATAGCGCCGTTCGGCTGCACGATGCTGACTCTCTGTAATTGTTCTTCAGCCACGTAAATGACATCAGCGCCAGGAGCGGTAGTTGAAACGCCCAGCAAGGCAGTCAAAAGGGAGAGGAATATTTTGTCACTGAGAGGAAAGTGCTTTTTTGAAGCTCCGCGGACCACGGAGACTTGCTTTGCGATCAAAATATTCTGACTGTTTGATTGAGGGCTCATGTGAGGAGTGTAAACCGACATTGACTCAACAGTTGGGGCTAAAATCGAGGAAGATTGCATAGGGTTCATTTTTTGGTTTTGAATGAATTACGGTTCGCAAATTTCGTTCTGCTCTCACCCACAGTGACGAAGTGTCCGCTGTCATCCATGACTCCTTTTATTGGCGTCAACCAGTTCAAAACAGATCTTGTCTTCATCTTGTACTAACGGAAAGAACAAAAAAAAGTTACAGCTCTATTCCGGAAATGAGCGCAAGGCACTGATAACAAAGGGAAACATAGCTTCATGCCCGGTGGAGAACGAGGTTCACGCAAACTCATTTCCTTGTGTGTGGGACGGAGGATGAGCAGAAGGCGGTCCCAGGAGTTAGCTCAAGGCGAGCGAAATGGACCTGACCCGCGCCCAAAATTGCGAGCCGAGACGATGGTGCCCTTGAAATGAATTGACGGTCGCCTGCAGATTGGAAGCTGAACGGGTTTGTCGAACCTATTGTCGGAGGATCCGAGGAAATCACGTAGCGCAGATTGGTAATCTGCCGTATCGCCGATTGGTAATCGGCAGAGCGTCCGAAGGGTCGAACGCAGTGGCACTTGCCGCCCTGCCGCAGAATGCAATTCTGCGATACAGCAGATTACAAATCTGCGCTACGCTAA
>JBDTOW010000659.1:0-3548 GCA_039933075.1 Verrucomicrobiota bacterium
TTCCGAACCCGCCCCCGTCGTCGAAGGCGATTTGCCGGTCATGCTGCAAATGAATTCCATGAACAATTCCGGCAGATCGAGATAATGAATCGGGTTGAACACCGCCAGGGAACGAATCCCTTGCTCGGGTGGATTATTGCGGCGGCCCGGCAGCACGGCGTCCACCGGATGAAAAATGGCCGAACCCAGGGGCACGCGGCGGTGCAATCGCGTCGTCATTTCAGCCAGATACGTCTCGCGCGGGTTGACCAGATCAGGCCGCGGTTGCAAATACCGAGGGTTCTTGGTCGGCTTATTATCAACCAACCGCGGGTAGGCCGCGCAAACGAAGTATCCGGTCTGCACTGCCCCGCCCATCTGGCGGATCAGCCCCTGCATGGGCTCGGTGAAGGTGAAGAAACCGATGGAGTCGTCCAGCAATTCGCGCGCAACGGCAGGAGTGAGCGCTTCGTAGTTGGAGAAAAAATTATCCGGCCGGGAAAAATCCGACTCGGTTTGCTTGTCGTAGCCCCGATGAATCGCCTCATCCGGACGTTGGAAAAGCCGCTGCTCGGCGTTCTTCACAAATTTCAGCGAAGTTTCTGAACCGGCTCCATTCACATGCCTGACCGCTCCTGAGGGCACCACCACCGAAGCGGTGATATCGTCCTCCATCTGGAGCTTGACCGCCGGATGGAAATCTTTGCGCAAGCCAAACGTGCGCCACGCTCCATCCGGGTCGAAACCGACGCGGAGGTAAGTGGTGACGAGCTTGCGGTTATCGCACTTCAATTCATTGGCCGGCGTGCCATTGATGCTGTCGACACTGAAATGCGCGCGCCAGTTCTCGCCCCATTCAGGCTTGTAATAGCGCTTCACCACGAAGACGAGTTCCTTGACGTGTTGTGGGAGGCTCTCCAGCCAGAGATTATATTCCGGCAGGTAATCTTGCTCGTCGGGGGTCAACAGTTTGATGACCGAACCCAACGAACGCTCCGCGCTGAGAATGGCTCGGCGATCCACGCTGGCGGAATCCTTGAACCGGTGGCTGTAATCGCGGTTCAACAAATCCGCGACTTGATCGAAATCCTTTTTGAAATCGGCCACAAAAACCGGGCCGATCAGGATGGCATCGGTGATGGGCTTGGAAATCTCGGACTTTCCTCCGCCCGAAACGGTGCACGGTTTGTGGCAGAGCAGGCCTTCCGCGACCACTCCCACCAGGCGCCACGAGCGGTTGACGCCTGGTTTTTCCATGTGTACGTGGTAGCCGGAAGGCCGCACATAGGTTTTGCCAGGCAGCAGTTTTATGAAACGTTCGTCTTTGCCACCCGGCCAGGAAATGCGCTGTTGATGCAAGTCGAAACGCGCGTCCTCGGGCACATAAAGAATGTCGGGATAACGCTTGTCCACCGCGCAGCCCTCGGGCAGCGGAGTCATCACCTCGCGGAACATCGCGGTCATTTCCATATACGAATGGCCTTTTGGTTTGACGTGGACATTGCCGCTGAATTCCTCGCCCAGATCATAAGCCGGAAAAACCAACGCGCCGCCGGCATGCTCCTCTTCGCACGACCCGTAGAGGTTGGCCGCATAACTGATCTGCGTCTTTACCTCCTTCTTGCAGTAACCGTAATAGTTGTCGGCGATGAGAGTGACGATGATTCCGGTTTCATCGCGGCAGGTGAGCTTGAAGGCTTCGCCATTGTTGTAAAATTCCCATTCATCGCGCCAGCACATGCCATCACGCCGCTGGCGTTCGGTGGCTTGATCCCAGTGCGGCAAGCCGGCGGCCTTCTTGGTTACTTTGGTGAGGTGCGGCGCGAGGATGACGCAACCGGTGTGGCCGGTCCAATGTTCACTGTCCAGACCGGCATCATTCTCCGGCAGCCCCGGCTCACCGCCATTGCCAAAAATGGTTTCAACGAAATCGAGATTGCTGACCAGGCTGCCGGGCGCGAAGAAGCGAATTTCCATCGTCTTCTCCGTCGAGTAACCCGGCACCTCCGGGCAGACGATGGGTCGGAGGAGCAACGAAACGAAGCATTCCACCGGTTTAGGCTGGGTGGCAGTAAACGGGAGCCGCAGTAATTCTCGAGGCGCAAGCACAGCCTGGCTCAACATTTTGGCAAAAACATTTTTGGGCACGCCGATCTTGTCTTCGGGCACCGGCATTCCACCCTCGGTCACGTGAAAAATGCCTTGCGTGGTCCGGCGGTCGCTCCGGGGGTTGTGCAGAACTCCCTGGCTGACCCGATACGAACTGAGAATGCTCGAGACGTGTTCATCGCGATCCACCGGCAAAGAAAGTACGCGAGCCAAACCGGGACGATCCAGGACAAACGTGCGGAGGGGAAGCTTGGGCACTGGCAATTCCTGGAGATAATCGTAAAGGAACGTTTGGATGCGCTGATCGGCCGGGCAAAGATGGTTGGCCAGCAACCGTTCCTTCTCGCGATAGGGCGCGATCAGGGCGGAAACGAGTTCGTAATACTCCGAGCCACCCGCCGTGGCCACGGGTGGAAACCCAAGCAACGCCAGTTTCACGTTGATGTAGGGGATCAGGTGACCGGACGAGGAAGGGGGGGGCGCGATTGACATAAGACCATCTTTGTTTCGTTCAAGCAACCGTTGGCGTCGCGACCTCGTCCGGGTCGAGGTAGCGGATGCGCTTGTTCACGTCCGTGTTGATGGAAACGACATTCTTCTGAAGGTCGTAGATATGCTTGACGCATTCGGCGAGATGTTCGAGGTCGAGCGGATGCTCCGGCACGAGCACAATCTCGGGCCGCCCGTAGGCGGAACCCAACGCGATGTAACCCGCATGCCGGCCCATGACCTCGATAATCGCGATCCGGCGGTGGCTCTCGGCCGTGGTGCGGATGCGTTCGACGCCCGACGCGGTGACGAAGACGGCCGTGGTGTAGCCGGGCGTGACGTAGTTGATGAGGTGGTCGAGATCGAAGACAGCGCGCGACTCCGTGCGTTTGTAACGGAAGCCTCCCTTCGCAGTCGGGTCGTTCACGCGCACGAATTCGTCCGGCTCGCTCGGATAATTCAAGCCGAGATCATTGTCGATGGTTTTTGGAGCGAGCACCACGGGCAAGCGCTCGGCCAGCGGCTGCAGACCATTGAGCGTGCCGTCGCCGCCAACGCAGATGAGGCCCTCGATGCCCAGCCGGTTCAAACGCGAGACGATAATGTCGAGGTCGTCTTTCTTTTCCGGGTCCACATAATCGCGGGAAGAGCCGATGAGCGAGCCACCTTTGGTCGGGTCAAGTTCCGGAATCTCCTGGTACAGCGGATTAAGATGGATGTGCGGCACGCGCGGGTTGAAGAGGCAGTTGAAGCCCTTGATGAGTCCGATGATTTCCACCTTGAGCTGATTCGCGCGCGCGACCGCACCGGCAACGGTCGCGTTGAGTGCGGGCGCGTCACCGCCGGCGGTCAGGATGCCAATGCGTTTCATAATCGGGAATCACTGCGACTGGTGCTGCATCGATCGGTTCGCCGGCTTGGGCGTTTTGAGGGCGAAAAACGTTTCATAGATCCCGGCGGCGACCTGGTTC
>JBDTOW010000660.1:0-3547 GCA_039933075.1 Verrucomicrobiota bacterium
TGGCCCGGTTGGAGCGCGTGCCGGAGTGCCAGATCCCTGCGGTGCGACGGTGGTTGCTTCAAGAGTCATGGCCGTAGCTTTCAGTCCTTTGAACACAATGTAGTTGCCCACACCATGAACTCCGGCAGCCAGATTCTGAGGCACCTCGGTGTAAGTTGTCGGGTTGGCGTTGGCGTCGGCCAGAACGTAATCCTTCAGCACCCCTCCGGCCGAATCCAGAACGCGATAGCCACCTCCCTTACCGGGTACTCCCCCCAACAAATAAACGTAAAGGTCGTAACCACCTCCCGTTAACGCATCGGGTATGCCCGCGATTTTGAGATGGCTAGTCGTCGCAGCGTCGGTGTCCAAGTAACCCGTCATGAGAGTATGATCTGGTCCGGCTGGGAAGGCGTTATTCTCCTCGCCTTTACCTGCAGAAGCCCATGTATTGTTGGAATCCCAGACAACGGTAACCGAAGTTGTCGCGCCACCGTCAGACTTTGCGGCAAACGGAATCGCAATTGTGTCATCATTTGGATCAGTGGGGGTGCTTGTACCAGAAAGGTTGTTCCAATTTGCCTGCGCCACCGCCGGAACACCGGCGACGTCGTCCGGAAGCAAAGCTGACCCCGGCGGATCGGCTTCCGTTGGTTCATCGGAAGCGAAATTCAAGCCGATCTTCATCGGATTGACTTTGAAACTCCCTTGGTCAGTGACGGTATTCCCGATGCTATCCTTAACCTCGATCAAGTAGGTATGGGAGACACCGAGAGCGAGTGCGGTGCTGGCCGAGTAACTGAAATCCGTCGCATCGCCCGTTTTCTTCGAGGTAAGTGCGACAACTTTTCCATTAATAGTCAGTTTGGCGCTGGCAGAGTCCACCACCGAAACCCCCTTATCGGTGGCTCGGAACGAGAACGATGCGACTCCTGGATTGATCGCCGACAAAAACAGGCGATCGGACCCTGACACGGTCGTGCCCAACGTCACCAAGGCGGTTTCCGTCGGCGTTTTACCAAAAACGATTGAGTGCGCCCCCAACCCACCCCAGCCCTTTTGGCCGGCTTGGCCAGGACCGTTATCGCCGTCGTTGATCGCCATGCCCAGTCCGAATTGCGTTCCGACCGTTAACGGCGCCGTCAAACCGAGAGAAGCGGCTGGCAGCTTGATTTCGTAATAGGTCTTTTTGTTCACGCCGTCTCGTCTAACGAAAACTTCGGTGGCGCAGTTACACGCTTCGTCGCCGCCCGGGCCTGCCTCGTGCCGATTGGCTTCGACAGCAACATCAAGGGCCCCTTCAACCCCGCCCAGCGCGTAGTTGTAGAGTGCTATCTGCTGGGTCCGTGTTGCATCCGCGATCATAAGCTGGATCGAATCACCGTTCCAGGCGCTGTTGGCGGCGTTCTCATGATAATCGTCCGTTACGACGAAACCGAAGTAAACATTATCAGCGTCATAGACGACCTGGACCGCCGAGGTCTGATCATCCGGCCCGGTCCAAGTTCCACCGTCATACTGTTCGAACAAAACGTAATTAGGGGAATCGTTTGTGCCCGAAAATTTGGGAACCGCAAATTTGGGATCAGCGAGCACCGGTGCTCCGGTCCACTCCGAAAGATTGCCATCCAGGACGATGACATTCGTAGTGCGCAAGGCAGTGTAATATTCCTTTCCGGGTTCAATGTCATTGCCCTTGGCCAGCGTCACTTGAGCAGTCTCCGTGGACGTTTTACCAAACACGATGGAGTGCGCACCCAGTCCACCCCACCCCTTTTGACCCTGTTGACCCGCTTGCCCGTACTGCACACCATCTACCAAAGCTCCATCGCCGTCGTTGATCGCCATGCCGAGTCCGAATTGCGGTCCGCCTTTCAACGTCGTCAGACCCAGAGCCCCCTTGGGCAGTTTTATTTCGTAGGTGGTTTTTTTCTTCGCGAAGTCGCGTTTTATGACGGCTTCAGTTGGACAGTTACACGCTGAATCTCCGCCAGGACCTGCCTGGTGGTCGACCATGATCTGGCTGGGCAAATTCGGATCGGGCACCAGGTTTCCCTGATTGTCTTCGTAGCCGCCGAGCGCGTAGTTGTACAGTGCTACCTGCGCGGTTCGGTCCGCACTCGCGATCATAAGCTGGATCGAATCGCCGTTCCAGGCGTTACCGGACATGTTTTCATGGTAATCGTCGGTCACGACGAAACCGAAGTACACGTTATCCGCGTCGTAGGCGATTTGAACCGCCGATGTTTGGTCGTCCGGCCCGGTCCAGGTTCCACCGTCATACTCTTCGAACAACACATAATTGGGAGAAGCGTTCGTCCCTGAATATTTGGGAATCGCGAATTTGGGATCCGCGAGCACAGGCACCCCCGACCACTCCGAGAGGTCGCCATCCAGGACGATGGGCTTGGGGGAATAGACCACGGTGTAGAATTCCTTTGTTGGTTCAATGTCGTTGGCCCGGGTAATTGGCTGAACGAGGCATAATGCCAAGACCGGCAGCAAGGCGGAAATTCTCTTATGCATAGTTGCGATGGCTAAGGGTGGATCATTCGGCTGATTTAATTAACGAAATGGTTTTTCTATTGATTCAACTGATTTGTAAAGGTTTTTCTTCCTTTGCTTGGGAGTTTGCCCCAAACCATTGGCACTTCACCCCGGATCAATGGCTTTTCAACCCAATCCTCCGTCCGCATTGCCCTTTCGCCCTATGGTTCGATACCGTCTGTTCACGTAGTGATTTGCTACATGACTCATTTAGCTTCAACAATGCCAGGCAAGCATTTTCACTCGAAGAATGATTCCATCGATCGCATGAATCACATTCATCGGGGTGGATCAGGCCCTCGCAATAGACACGTTTGTTCAAGTGATACCAGATAGAATCGTCCCGGGAAAATCTGTGGACGGCGGCGAGAGGAGGTTCAAAGGAAATTTCTACCGTTTTTTCTTTCGATCGAGTGTTCAAATCTGAACATGTTGCGCAAATAAGTTTGTCGCTACTCGGTTACTGGCGGCTCTGGCTGAGAGCGACACGGAAGCCCACGAAGTAGATCCCGTTGGAAGGGGACATCATGAAACGGTTGGCCGAACGCGCGAATTCGATGTCATTGTTCAAGCCGCCGCCTCGGAATACTTTGAATTTGCCTTGCGCAGGCCCCGATGGATCAGTCAAGTGCGCGGCTGGATACTTTTCAAACCAATCCAAGCACCATTCCCACACGTTTCCGTGCATATCGTAAAGTCCCCACGGATTGGGACGTTTCTGGCCGACCGGATGCGTGATGGCCTGGCTGTTTTCGGCGGTCCAGGCAAATTGATCCGCCTCAGTCACTTTATCGCCAAAGCTAAAGAGGTTGGTGGTTCCAGCGCGACAGGCGTATTCCCACTCCGCTTCGGACGGAAGCCGGTATTCGTAGCCAGAGGGCAATCGGCCTGCATCCCGTTCGCTCTTTGTTACCGCCGAGCAATAACCGACGGCATCGAAGTAGCTCAGCTTTTCCACCGGACGATTTGAGTTGCCGGGGAAGTGACTCGGGTTCTTTCCCATCAGCGCGAACAGAATGCC
>JBDTOW010000661.1:0-3538 GCA_039933075.1 Verrucomicrobiota bacterium
CCAAGATGTTTCGACCTCCTGATGTCTGGCGACCACTTGCTCAAACGAGCCTGGAGAACAGACTTGGTGCGATCGTCAGATTCATGACGTCCGGGTCGCCGCCTAAGTGGTCATGAAGATTTCCTTTCCACGAACTTCACCCTATTCATGACCACTAAGGAATCGCCAATACTTTTTCACGAGCATCGATTCCTTCGGAATTTAGTTTTTATTTCTGTTTTCGGAATGGTCGTCCACCTGTTCGGTGACGATTCGGCGAAGTCGGAACCTAAACCGGCGACGTCTTCGAGTGCTTCGCTGCCGGCGGAGACGATCCATTCGATTCCTCTGAATAGCTCTCCGGTCAGCGAATCGAGTTCGTTGTTTGAACGCCTGCCCGCGGCGCAAACCGGGATCGACCTCATTCACGAATTCCCGAAAAATGTTCCTTTTGAGCTTCTGCAAGAACAAGGCTCCGGCGCCGGCGTTTGTGTGGGGGACTACGACGAAGACGGCAACGCGGACATTTTTCTGACCAATTACGATCGCGGCAATCGCCTTTATCGCAACCGGGGCGGCTGGCGTTTCGAGGACGTGACCGCCAAAGCCGGCGTCGGCGGAGCAGGCAGATGGTGCTCCGGCGCGACTTTTGTGGACATCGACAACGATGGGGATCTCGATCTTTCTGTTTGTGTTTTTAACGCGCCGAATTTGCTCTTCCTCAATCAAGGGGATGGCACCTTTAAGGAACAGGCCAAGGCATTCGGATTGGATTTCGCCGGTGCGAACGTGATGATGGCGTTTGCCGATTATGATCGGGACGGACGGCTCGATGCCTACCTGGTGACTCATCGACTCAACGTTGGCACTGACCATCATCTGCCGCGTAATTCGAAGGAGGCGTTCACGCGATCGGTGCTACGAGCCAGTGGCGGCGCCCAACCACAGGTCAATCCCGCCTATCGCGAATTGTTCGAGCTCATCAACAAAGGTACTGGCCGGGCCGAACTGATCATCGCGGGCCAACAGGATTACTTGTATCACAACGACGGCAACGGGAGGTTCAACGTCGTAAATGCCAGAGCGGGGATTCACGGAAACGAAATCGGTTTGGCGGCCACCTGGTGGGACTACAACGGCGATGGTTTGCCCGACCTTTACGTCAGCAACGACTACAAAGGCCCCGATCATCTCTATCGCAACAACGGCGACGGCTCTTTCACCGACGTCGTCCGCTCCGCCTCGCCGCATATCCCGTGGGCTTCCATGGGCGCGGATGTGGCCGACATTAACAATGACGGGCTAATGGATTTCATCGCGACGGATATGTCCGGTTCCCGCCATTTTCGCCGCATGATGATCAACGGCGACATCGAGAAGGAGCGATGGTTTTTGATCAGCGCTGACCCGCGGCAGTACCGGCGCAATGCGGTTTTCCTGAGCACCGGCAACGAGCACCTCATGGAGGTCGCGCATTTGACGGGATTGGAGAGCACCGATTGGACATGGTCGCCCAAGTTCGGTGACCTGGACAATGACGGTTGGATTGACCTGTTCATCGCCAACGGCATGTCGCGGGATTTTGTGAACCGCGATCTGCTGAAGCAAATGAAGGAACGAGACAATCCTGGTTGGTTCAACACCCCGGTCCTGCGAGAGGCAAACCTGGCATTCCGCAATCTGGGCGACTTGCGATTCAAAAACGTCAGCAAAGAATGGGGACTCGCTCAAGTTTCCGCGAGTTACGGCGCGGCTTTGGCAGATCTCGACCGTGACGGTGATCTTGACCTCATCGTTACCAATTTCGGCGAACCAGTGTCCGTTTATCGCAACACCGGAGCGTCCGGTAACCGTGTGCTGTTTCGGCTGAAGGGCACGCGCAGCAACTCATGGGGCATCGGCGCCACAGTGAAAATTGAGACACCGTCGGGCATGCAGGCTTGTTACTTGACGGTTTCGAGCGGTTTCATCTCCGCCAATGAACCGCTCGTGCACTTCGGCCTCGGTGAACGGAAAAAGATCGATCGACTGACGGTCGAATGGCCAAGCGGACACCGGCAGACGTTTGACAATCTTGACGTAAATCGTTTCTACACGATCACGGAGCCTGACAATGCAGCGCCTGGGCGAACGAAACTAGCCCAACCACCAACCTGGTTTCAGCGTGGCAAGGAATTGGAGGGCGTACGGCACCGCGAAAATGACTACGACGATTACCAACGCGAACCGCTCCTGCCGTGGAAACTATCGCAGCTCGGCCCCGGACTGGCGGTCGGCGATGTGAATGGCGATGGTCTCGACGACCTTTACCTGGGCGGTGCTGCTGGCCAGATCGGGCTGCTTTGCCTTCATGAGGCGAGCGGGCGATTCCGGCCGGTTCCGCAACCCTGCTTTGAAGAAGACAAGGCCAACGAGGACATGGGCGCGTTATTCTTCGATGCCGATGCCGATGGCGACCTCGATCTCTACGTCGTTTCAGGCGGTGTCGAGTGCGAGTCCGGCGACCCGGTTCTTCGGGACCGTCTCTATCTCAACGACGGCAACGGTAATTTCACGAAGGCTCCCGTCGGTGCTTTGCCCGATCTTCGCGACTCCGGCAGTGTCGTTGCGGCGGCGGATTTCGATCGCGACGGCGATCTGGATTTGTTTGTCGGCGGCAGAGTCGTTCCTGGCAAATATCCGCTCACGCCCAACAGCCGGCTTCTTCGCAACGACCACGGACGGTTCATCGAGGTCACCGATGAGATCGCGCATGGCCTGAAACAAAGTGGCCTGGTCACGAGCGCCGTGTGGTCCGACGTGAACGGCGACGGATGGTTGGACCTGCTCATGACTCACGAGTGGGGGCCGGTGAAACTCTACCTCAACAACCAGGGCCGGCTCGAAGATCACACGAGGGAGGCTGGTTTGGCGGACAAACTCGGCTGGTGGAACGGTATCGCCGCCGGCGATCTCGACGGTGACGGCGACATCGACTACATCGTTGGCAACTTCGGCCTCAACACGAGATATCGCGCCGCGCCGCAGAGGCCCGTCCTCGCTTTCTATGGCGAGTTCGACAACACGGGTCGGAAGCAATTGATCGAGGCTTATTACGAAGGGGAAACACTTTACCCGCTGCGCGTCCGGAGCGACTCGGTCGCCGTTTTTCCACTCTTGGCCGAAAAGTTCCCGACCTTCCAAAGTTTCGCTGCAGCCGCGCTTCAGGATATTTATTCGCCCACGTCCCTCGCCATGGCTCAGCGATTCGAAGTCAACTCCCTTGAATCGGCGGTGTTGCTCAACGACGGCAAGGGACACTTCACTTTCCGTGCACTGCCGCGCCTCGCTCAAGCTGCGCCCGCGTTCGGCGTCGCGATCGCCGACGTCGACGGGGATGGCAAACCCGATCTGTACCTGGCGCAAAACTTTTTCAGTCCGCAACCCGAAACCGGACGGATGGACGGTGGATTAAGTCTGCTGCTTCGAGGGAACGGCGATGGCAGCTTCACGCCCGTTTGGCCGAAAGAAAGCGGCCTGGTCGTGCCGGGGGATGCGAAAGGGTTGGTCGTGATTGACC
>JBDTOW010000662.1:0-3537 GCA_039933075.1 Verrucomicrobiota bacterium
AAAGCAAAATTTCCATCTCAGCTATCGTCGCTCGCCCTGTCACTCTCTGTTTGAATGTGCCCCAACGAGCAGAGCCGAGTTTGCTATGGGAGGATTGACGCGATCATTTGCATCTGATCGGCGTAGTTGGGCAGGGAAGAAATTTCGCTCTCGGATTGGTTCTCCAGCTCCTTCTTCTGTGAACGGCCCGGGACCCGTTTTCAAGTTGGTGTGTTGCTTGCTGGTTTGTCCAAGGATGCTACGTTGTCAGAAGAATTTGTGAGTTGTAATCGTCCCTACAGATCGTTCGCGCCGGCACTCGCCGCTGCTTTGTATTTAATTCTCCCCGCGGTGAATCGCGGCGCCGTGGTGATCAACGAGATTCACTACCATCCCGATGTCAAGACGGAGCCGGCTGAATTTATTGAACTTTACAATGCGGGCATCAACCCGGTTGATTTGTCGGGCTGGTATTTTTCGCGCGGCATCGATTTTACTTTTCCTCCTGGCACAAGGGTCGCACCGGATAGTTACCTGGTGCTGGCGCAGAACTCGAATTTTTTCAAAACCAAGTTTGGCGTCAATGCGGCCGGCCAATTCGCCGGGGCGTTGAACAATACCGGCGACAAACTCGTCCTTCGCAATCCGGCAGGCCAAATCGAAAATGAAGTGGATTATCAATCCGGGTTTCCCTGGCCGATCGTGGGCCTTCCGCCCGGCTATTCGATCGAACTGATAAACCCGGCCTTGGACAATTCGCTCGGCGGAAGTTGGCGTGCTTCGATGAGCGGAACGGTCGATTCATCGTCGCGAACACTGATTGCCGCTGGGTCTAGCTGGACGTTTCGCAAAGGAACTTCGGAGGGATCGCTGCCAACGGATGCGTGGCGGCAGATGGGTTTCGATGACTCTGCATGGCTGCTGGGCCCAACGCCAATTGGTTATGACCCCGCCCTTCCATTGGGCACGGCTCTCACGGACATGGCGGGAAATTATTCGTCCATCTTCTTCAGGAAAACATTCGTTGTGACCAATCCCTCGGATGCCAGCAGTCTTTTTCTGGACGCTCGTTACGACGATGGCTTCAAAGTCTGGATCAATGGCGTAAACGTTCTGAATCGAAATATCTCCAACTCCGAGGTGCCGTACGACGGTTTGGCTCTGTCGACGCGGGAGGATTCAACCTGGGAAACCTCATCCTTGCCGCCGCCTTCGACGTTTCTGGTCGCTGGAACCAACGTCATCGCGATCCTATTACAAAACATCCTTTTGACCGGGAGCAGCGATTGTTTCCTCGACGTTGGTCTGCGCGCGGTTTCTGGCCCAGCTTCCCACGGTCCGACTCCCGGCGCGCGGAACTCTGTCTTCGCCACGAACAGTCCTCCGCAGATTCGGCAGGTCGAGCATCATCCTGAGCAGCCGGTCTCCGGCACAACGGTTTTGATCACCGCGAAAGTCACCGATCCGGACGGGGTCGGCCGCGTTACGCTGGCCTATCAGCTCGTCGATCCGGGCAATTATGTCGAGCTCGCGGATCCTGCCTATCAAACAAACTGGACCACGTTGGCGATGAATGATTCCGGGGCTGCCGGTGATGCGACTGCGCGCGATGATGTTTACTCCGTCGAACTGCCAGCGTTGCTGCAAACGCATCGGCGGCTCGTTCGCTATCGTATCGCCGCCGTTGATCTGGCCGGGCTAAGCGTCATGGTGCCGTATTCAGACGATCCTCAACCCAACTTCGCGTATTTTGTTTATGACGGCATCCCCTCCTGGAGCGCGGCGATCCGGCCCGGCAGCACCGATCCGGTGAAGGGACCAGTCGTGGAATTCGGGACGAATGTGATGCGAAAATTGCCCGCCTACCATTTGATTTCCAAGCGATCGGCCATCGAACAATCCACTTGGGGCATCTCCGCGAATGGGATTAATCAGTACAGTGGAGATTCATATCTCTGGACTGGCACGCTGGTCTTCGGTGGCAAAGTTTATGACCACATTCAATACCGATCGCGAGGCGGCGTTTGGCGTTATGCGATGGGCAAGAATGCCTGGAAAATACGCTTCAATCAAGGCCATCGCTTCGAGGCACGGGACAATTTCGGGCGCTTGTATCAGAACCCGTGGGCGAAGATGAACTGGCGGCCGAATATTCAACAGGCCGACTACCTCCATCGTGGCGAGCAAGGTTTGTTCGAGGCTGTGGGCTACAAGCTTTTCAACCTGGCTGGAACAGAGGCCTGCAACACGCAGTACTTTCAACTGCGCGTCATCGATCAAGCCTCCGAGAACGGCGCGAGCCAATACGATTCTGACTTCTGGGGGATCTACCTCGGGGTCGAGGAGGGCGATGGCCCTTTCCTCGATGAGCACGGGCTTCCCGACGGGAATTATTACATGATGCGCGATGGCACGGGCGATTTACAGAATCAAGGCGCGACAGCGGTTTCGGACAAATCCGATCTGACCGCATTCATATCCGCTTATCGTATCGCCGCGGCGACAGATGATTGGTGGCGGACTAACCTGGACCTGGCCCGCTATTATGGCTTTCGTACGATCGTCGAGTGCATCCACGATTACGATATCGATGAGAGCGCCGGGAAGAATTATCTGTTTTATCACAACCCACTGACCGGCCGCTGGTCGATTCATCCTTGGGACCTGGATCTTACCTGGGCCAACAACATGTATGGCGGAGGTGTCTCACCATTCAAGAATCGCGTTATGCGCCGCGCGGCCTTCAATCTCGATTTCAAGAATCGGATCCGCGAAATTCGCGATCTGCTTTTCAATCCGGAGCAAACCGGAGAGCTGGTCGATGAATTCGCAGCCTTCATTCACGATCCGGCCGGTGGACTTTCCATCTCCCACGCGGACCGCGCTCAATGGGACTACAATCCCCTCATGACCAATTCGAGCATCGTTAATCTGTCCAAGGCAGGACACGGAAAGTTTTATCAATTTCCCAACGAGCCTGGTGTCCCGAAAAATTTCAACGGCGCAGTGCAGTTGATGAAGAATTACATCAATTCCCGTGGCGCGTGGGTGGACACCAACCTCGCCAGCGATCCGACGATTCCCGATACCCCAACAGTGACGGCCCTCGGAGCGACCAATTTTCCTGCGAATCGACTGATATTTAGTGCGTCAGCCTACAGCGGTTCGTCAGGCTTTGCCGCCATGAAGTGGCGGTTGGCGGAGATCACCGATCCGAACCATGCAACCTTTGATCCGTCTCAGCCAAGAAAGTATGAGATCAACGCCGATTGGGAGAGCGATGAACTGGCGGCTTTCACCAGCGCGATTACGATTCCGTCAGCGATTGTCAAAGTTGGCCGTACCTACCGCGTGCGTGTCCGGATGAAAGATGACACGGGTCGCTGGAGCCATTGGGCATCGCCGGTTGAGTTCGTCGCGGATCAAGCGGACAATTCCGCGGCTCTGCTGGATCATTTGGTTATTTCGGAACTGATGTACCAGCCGGCCACCAGCAATGAGTTTGAGTTTATTGAGCTCCAAAACGCGAGTCCTGATCTGACGCTGGACCTAAATGGC
>JBDTOW010000663.1:0-3537 GCA_039933075.1 Verrucomicrobiota bacterium
CCTTGTTCCACGACGGCCGCCTCTACCTCGTCAAAGACGGTGGCTTGCTCACCGTTTATGAAGGGGCGACTGGCAAGCTCCTGGCCGACAAAGAGCGTCTCGGCGTGCCCGGCGATTACTACGCGTCTCCCATCGCTGCCGGTGGAAGAATTTTCATTGCTTCGCAGAGCGGAGTAATCGTCTCAATCAAGCCTGGAGATAAACCGGAAGTTCTCGCCAAGGTTAATCTTGGCGAATTCATTTCCGCCACGCCGGCCGTCGTCGAAAACACGTTTTACGTCCGCACGGCGAACCATCTGTGGGCATTTGGCGAAAAAGTCGCTCAGTGAAATTCCTCTCCTTATTAGCTCCACGCTGACACAGCAAAGAGCTTCTGGCTTCCGTGCTGCAGAAAGAGAAGCCCGATGACGATGCGCATGAT
This sequence comes from Verrucomicrobiota bacterium, assembly GCA_039933075.1. Classification (GTDB taxonomy): domain Bacteria; phylum Verrucomicrobiota; class Verrucomicrobiia; order Limisphaerales; family JACPZS01; genus JBDTOW01. The sequence continues at coordinate 422 of JBDTOW010000663.1, forward strand.
GCTGAGGAGGCGCGACGACCACTTTGAGCAGCACGAGTCGGGATTAATCATACCGATTCTTTGATAGCAAATGAGTTCACTGTGTCACGAACATTTCGGAATCTACGCAAAGGCGTCGCAAGCTGGAGGAGGTCAATAAGTTGCGGGAGTAGGACTGCTTTGCCAGCAAAAAACAGAAAGGCCGGGCTTTCGCCCGGCCTTTCCGCAATGAGAACAAAGCGCTTACGACCAATCCTTAGTAGCTGCGCATGCTACGGAAAACCGTGAATTGATGCGGCGCCGCAGACATACGCCTACAGTCACACACGAATGACTGCTTACTGCATTTTTGCATCGTCAACACAGAATGAGAATACTCGATGGTGGGTATCCTGCCAGTCACCAGTACTGGGGACAAGCTGGGGATAGGTTTCTGCCATCCAACAGCCCGATAGCTTCTGAACGGGCTGCTAACGCCGCAGGAACTTGGCGACTGCTTCCGTTCGCGTCCGGACCTGAAGCTTTTCATAGATTCGCCGGATGTAGGTATGCACAGTCTCATAGCTGATGCCCAATTTCTCCGCGATTTCCTTGTAGAGGAAACCATGGCTCAGACAATCCAGGACTTCCTGTTCGCGCGGAGACAGATTTTCGGAGTTTTGGGGTGAAGTGCCGGCCTTTTGAAACGACTGCACGACTTTGCGGGCGATGTGGGTTGTCATCGGAGAGCCGCCTTTGTACACGTCGCGGATGGCCGTGAGCAGGTCGGCGCTGGAGGTGCGCTTGAGGAGGTATCCGGAAGCGCCCGCCGCCAGCGAGTTGAAGATGTTCTCCGTATCCTCGTAAGCCGTCAGCATGACCACCTGGGTTTCGGGCGCGATTTGTTTCAAGCGCCGGGCGCATTCCACTCCGTTCATTTGGGGCAGGTTAATGTCCATTAGCACGACATTCGGGCGCTCGTTTGGGATGGCTTCCAAGGCCGCCTCGGCGTTCGCGTATTGGGCCAGGCACTGGAATCCGGGCGCGCGACTGATTACCCGAGCCAGGGTGCCGCGCAACTGATCGTTGTCTTCCACGATGGAAACGGTGATGTTCATGATCATTTCATCGGTTCCCCAATCGGTGCGGTCAGGCCAATCAGGGTGCCGCCCTCCGGCGCGGGCCTGATAGAAAAACTGCCGCCGATGTCCTCCATGCGTTTGCGCATGTTGCGCAATCCATTTCGGGATTGCGCCGGCTTTTCATCCGCGCCTGCTGGACCACGGCCGTTGTCTTCAAGCTCCAGCGTGAAACGGGTGGGTTCCAACCGCAACCGAACGCAGACAGAGGATGCCTTTGCGTGTCGAACGATGTTGGTCAACGCCTCCTTTGACGCCAGAAACACATTGTGTCGCACATCCGGAAAAATCACGGCGCTAGGCAACTGATCGGGCACATTGAGCCGGTAGCTCAGGCCCGCCACGGCAAGATATTCCTGAGCGTATTTGCAAACGTAGGTGATTAATCCGTCCAAGGTGTCGTTGGAGGGATTGACCGTCCAGACAATCTCATCGAGGGAGCGGCTGGTTTCTCGGGCCGTGTGGGAAATTTGCCTGGCGTGAGCTTCGACGTCGGTGGGAGATTTTTTATCGCTCTCCACCAACTCACCCAGCAAGGCAACCTGAGTGAGGCTGGCGCCAACCTGATCATGGATGTCTCGCGCGATCCGGGAGCGTTCTTTCTCGAGCGCCTGTTGCTGTCGTAGCCCTTCCAGTTGGCGTTGGAGTTTCTGGGTGGAAAAGTAATGGACCACGGCGATGATCCCTCCCAGAAGGAGGGATACCGTCAAACTCAAAAACCACCAGGTCCGCCAAAACGGCGGTTCGACGACCAGCGCGAGGGAACTGCCCTTCTCGTTCCACACACCGTCTTCGTTGCAGGCCGTTACTTGAAAACGGTAACGACGCGGCGGCAGCTTGCGGTAGATGGCGATGCGGGCGTTGCCGGCCTCGGTCCAGTCTGTCTCGTGGCCTTCCAACCGGTACTTGAAGCGCGCCTTCTCGCCAGCGGCAAGATTGAGGCTGGTGTAAATGATTTCGAGTCGTTCCTTGCCGGCCCGCATGATCACATCGGACGGCCCGCTCGCGCGGAGACCGTTGGTTTCCTGCGGTTGACCATCGATCAGCACCGACTCAATCATCACCGGAGGCTGGTTTGTATTGAGGTTGAGTTGGATTGGGTCGACGGATACCATGCCCTTGATGGTAGAAAACCAGAGTTTTCCATCCCGAGTCCGACATGCGGCTGGCTGCGAGCCTTGGGTGCACTCACGCGTCGGCAAGCCGTCCGGTTTTCCGTAGCTTCGAACAGGGACGAAGCTGGTCAACCCGTCAGCCAGGTCGTTCAGGGCTTTTTTTTGCGCCCGCATCAGTCCGGCGTTGGACCCGATCCACAGATAACCTTCGCCATCCTCGATCAAATAGCCGACGCTATTACTGATGAGTCCTTCACGGGTCGTATAGCGTGTCCATTTGCCGCCGTGCAGCCGCGCCAAGCCATTTCCCACGGTTCCGACCCATACGACTCCGTCACCATCCACGAACACAGAAGAAATGTCGTCGCTTGGGAGTCCGCCTTCTTGTTTGCGGAACACAGTGAACTTGCCGTCCCGCAATCGATTCAGACCTCCTCCGCCAGTGCCCAGCCAAAGGTTTCCTTCGCGGTCCTCAGCGATCGCTCGCACGACATCCGACCCCAGACCGTCGCGAGTGGTGAATACTTTCCAGTTGGCCTCGTCCCAGCACCCCAAGCCGTTTTTCGTTCCGACCCACAATCGACCGTCCCGGTCCTGATATATGGCCAGCACCACCGGGAGGATCGCCCGGGCGCCTTCCGGTCGTTGGAACCGGCCATTTTGATAATGGAACAAGCCATCCCAAGTCCCCGCCCAAACTCGCTGGCTTCGGTCGACGAACACAGCCCACGCCGAAAGGTTCATTAAGCCCTGGCTGTAGTCAAAACGCCGCAGGACGCCATCAATAAAATAGTGGGACAAGGGGAAGATGCCGTTCCCATTGTTGGGGTTATGGAAGATTTTAATCAGTATTCATTAAAATCCAAAATAGAACCGATGGCTTTTATTGGCGATTGGAGCAGAA
>JBDTOW010000664.1:0-3533 GCA_039933075.1 Verrucomicrobiota bacterium
GCGCCGTATTTTGGCTCGCGAATTGCACGACGAGATCGGCCAGACACTAACTTTTTTCAAGCTGGCCGTGGACATGTGCCTGCGCCTTCCGTTGGAACAAGTCCGGGAGAAGCTAAGCGAGGCCAGCGGGAAAGTGGGAAAACTGGTCGATCAGGTTCGCAACCTCTCGCTGGAACTGCGCCCGACGCTGTTGGACGACCTGGGTCTTCTCCCGGCCCTTCGCTGGTTGATCGGGCGCTTCACTGAGAATACTGGTATCGAAGTGGATTTCCGGCACCGTGGATTGGAGGGATGCCGTTTTGCGACGGGGACCGAAACCGCTGTTTACCGAATCGTGCAGGAAGGCTTGACCAACGTCGCGCGCCATGCCCGCATCCAGCGGGCGAGCGTGAAGGTTTGGCGCGATTCGCTCCAGCTCCAGCTCCAGATTGGGGACGGGGGTTGCGGCTTTGAAGCGACGGCCCTGACCGCCGGCACCTCCAGTGGGCTATGCGGGTTGCGGGAACGCGCTCGCCTGGCTGGCGGCCAGTTGAATATTGAGTCGGCACTTGGCAAAGGAACTGTGATTACCGCAAGTTTGTCGGCCCACGGGTCCGCGGAAGGTCTGGATAATGAAACGTGAGACAACAAAAAGGCACGGTTCGATCCGGCTGACGCCTTCCCCGGCAGAACTCACATCCGTGGACACGACGGCTTTTTCACCCAGCCTAGACGAACGGAACCGTCTCCTGCACGATCTCCAGGTCCATCAGGTCGAATTGGAGTCGCAAAATCGTGAACTGCGCGAGAGTCATCATCTCCTGGAACTGTCGCGCGACCGCTACGCTGACCTGTATGACTTCGCCCCGGTCGGCTATGTCACGCTTGATAAGAAAGGGTTGATACGGGAAATCAACCTCACGGCGGCGGGCATGCTGGGAGTCGACCGCGCGCGCCTGATCGGCAGCCCCTTTGGCCTATATGTGGCGAAGGACGATCTGCCAGCCTTCGGCAAACATTTAGGAAAGCTGCCGCACTCGGACGAACGCGCAACCACTGAGTTGGGCCTGAGCGTAAAAGGCGGCGGAGTGATTCAGGTGGAACTGCAAAGCGTGTTGGTCCTGGACGAGGAGCGCAAAACCTCGCTTTGTCGCACGATGATCGCTGACATCACCGCGCGCAAGCGGGCCGAGAGCGCCCTGGCTGAAAGCGAGCGCCGCTATCGCCTGATGTTCGAAGAGAGTCCGCTCCCGATGTGGGTTCTGGAGACCGCGACGCTGACGTTCCTGGCCGTGAACGAAGCGGCGGTCAAACACTACGGGTTTTCCCGTGAAGAATTTCTCTCGATGACGCTGAAGCAGATTGATGTCATTGAGGGAATTCCCAAAGTTCCGGATTATCTATTGGCCCGTCCGGCCAACTGCCCGCCGGCCGACTTCCGCCGCCATCGCAAGAAAAACGGCACCCTTATCGATGTGGAGGTTGTCTCGCACGCACTCGTCTTTGACGCGCATCCATCCCGGTTGGTTTTGTGTCACGACGTGACCGAACAGCGGCGGGCGGAGGAAGCCCTGCGTCAGAGTGAGGCGAACCTGGCCCGGGCCCAGGCAATCGCTCACCTGGGCAGCTACGAAATCAACGTCCAAGGCTCCGGCATGGTCCGGTGGTCGGCCGAGACTTTTCGCATTCTCGGCCTTGATCCCGCTAAAGGGGAATTGTCCACAGAAGAATACCTCAATTGCGTCGTTCACCCCGAAGACCAAACGCTCGTTCGCGAAAGCACCGACCGAGCCATGAAGGAGGGCACGCGCCATGACCTGGAATATCGGATCGTGCGGCCCGACAGTTCAATCCGGCATGTCCACAGCATTGCCGAGCCAGTGCTCGGCGCGGACAACAAAGTGGCCAGGCTGCCGGGCACCTTCCAGGACGTTACTGAGCGCAAGCAATTGGAAAAGGGAATCCTGGAAATCAGCGAACGGGAACAGAGCCGCATTGGCCAGGACCTGCATGACGGGCTGTGCCCGCATTTGGCGGGAATCGAATTCCGGATGAAGTCGCTGGAACAAAGGCTCGCGCTGAAATCGAAGAAAGAATCGCGCGAGGCTGCCGAGTTGGCCAAGCTCGTCCAGCGAGCGATCGAGCAGACTCGCACGCTGGCCCATGGGCTTTCGCCAGTGATGCTGGCGCCGGACGGCCTGATGAACGGGTTGCAGGAATTAGCTGCGGGCACGGAAAAAGCATTTAAGATATCTTGCGCATTCAATTGCCCGTCGCCCTTGTTAATCCACGACAATGCGGTTGCCACGCATCTATATCGCATTGCGCACGAAGCCGTCCACAACGCCATTCGGCATGGCAAACCGAAGTTTGTCGTGATCAATCTGCTCTCCGCCAACGATCGAATTATCCTGGCCGTGAAGGACGATGGCGCTGGCTTCCCCACGAAGCCGCAACCGCACCAGGGAATGGGGTTGCGCGTCATGCAATACCGCGCCGGCATTGTCGGCGGATCGCTTGTCGTCCAGCGGCATCCGGAGGGGGGGGCTTCCATCGTTTGTTCGCTGCGAGCGCCGAAAGTTGAGAATTGCACGGAGTGAGGATGCGAGCATGAAGTCGTTGAGGACAAATTCCGCCAATGCGCCTTGCAAGACGAGACGCTCTGCAAAGGAAATGTTGGTGGCCCTTTGATGGAACGTGCCGAAACCATGCAAGCGAAAAAACTGCCGCCACGCCCACGCCGAAAGAAGAGGGTGCTGCTGGTGGACGACCATCCAATGATGCGTCAAGGTCTGTCGCAACTCATCAATCAACAAGCGGACCTGATGGTTTGCGCCGAAGCCGGCGACGCTACTGACGCCATCGACGCCGATTTGCCGGCCCAGCTCAAAGACTGGCTCAAACGGTGCATTGCGGAGAAAACTCCGGGCTCCGCCGGACTGGTGGCGATGCTGGAGTCGCACCGGAGCTGGAACGATGTAAAATGCCGCACGCGCCAGCTCCTGCAACGCGCGGCCAGTCGGGGAGGCTTGGATTTTTTCCTCCACGAAGTGGATCTGCTGGGGTCAGACCGGAATTGACGTCCAAGGCCGTTCGGGAAAGAGCCAACCCTGTTCTGGCGAAAGTCCTGGCCAGGATCGAGCCTGTGTCACACGGGGGCATCAATGAGTGAAACGCGAAACTTTCGCGCCTTCCACACTTGACCTTCTAAGGAGACAGCCGATAGACCCTTCGCCTTGGTTGTGTGGGGTGTGGGGGAAGAGGCGGCTCAGCAATGGGCCGCTTTCTTTTTGCCGTTCATCCTGAGAGGAGCAGCGGACTCTGTCGGCGATCGCGAAACTGCAACAAGTTGCCTGCTTTCGTTGAGTTCGTGAGCATGCTTCAGGGCATTCCGAAGGTCTCGGATGCTGAAAGGCTTCGAGATCAGAAAATCAACGGGAATGGATAGCCTCTGATGAGGGGTGAGAGCATTTCCGTAAGCGGTCACCATTACGACGACCTGTTCGGGATACTGCCTCTTTATCGCTTGGGCTAAGGCGTCCCCAAGCAGCCCG
>JBDTOW010000665.1:0-3528 GCA_039933075.1 Verrucomicrobiota bacterium
GGATTGGATAGCGAGCGCGGATCAGGGTTTCAATGTCATGCTTGAGATTCATCCCATGGACTCGCGAGTGCGTAGAGTGCCAAGCGCAGCATGGAAGCGAGTGCCCTGCGCGGTGCGTCTCCCACGCGATGTACGAATCATGATTTCCAGAAACGAAGTCGTCGCCAGATGGAACGCGTCAATTTGGGATCGCGACTGATGGAGTCTTGCAAGCGTTCGGCGATGCCAGTGGGAACCTCGGTTTGCGTGGCGTCGTAGCGGATCATCTCGTCGACCGAGGCAAATTCGCGTCCCGCTTGACCGGTGTGATTCAACTGCACGCTCTCCTGCTGTTCACGATGGCGGAGTTGGGAGGATTCTCGTTCCATAGGTGTCCTATGCTGTTTTCTGGAAATTGGCGGAGAAAGCCTTGCGCGCACGATGGAGCTTCCCCCGCACGGCATCCGCGCTTTGATCAGTAAGTTCGCCTACCTCTTCATAGCTCATTCGTTCATCCGCCACAAGCAACAAGAGGAGCCGATATTCTTCCGGCAAGGATTCGAGCGTCTTTTGGATACGTTGTCCCAATTCTTTCGTTTCCAGGACTCGGAGCGGAGTATCCGTTTGAGCTACCGCGCTTTCCCAAACCGCTTCGTCCGCATTACTCTGCAAATGCCGATGGTTCCAGGTCTGCAGCAGATTGTGGCAATGATTGATAGTGATTCGATACAGCCAGGTTCGCAGCCCAGCATCACCACGAAACTGGCTGAGCTTGCGGAAAACTTTCAGGAATACGTCGTGCGTGGCATCTTCCGCCTGAGTTGGGTCGCCCAGAAGACGCAAAGAAAGATAATAAACCGACCGGGAATGCTCCTCATAGATGGAAGCAAACTCCAGCGACTCCAGTTTTACAGGGTCCGCCGATTTCTTGGTTCCCGACACCACGGTCTCTACAGTTGTTTCCATCGTCCCTTAGACAAAAGCAATCCCCTACCCTCACGCCTGCAGCTGGAAGGAAAATCCCGTCTTCGACGCGCACCTCCGTTACTTTTCCCGGCGGCGAAATCAGTTCTCCTCGAGATCAAACTCCAAGCGAGTAAGAGAATCTGTCTGTTCATTTCGAATCTGCATGTCTTTTAATTCCCAATGGCCTTTTACCTTCTTAACACTGCCCACCGAAAATTCTTTCAAAAGCCGACTTTCTGAATCGTACACTTCGGCAAGAATCAACTGGGCGCTCTCACTGTCGATCCAGGAACGCACACGGCCGTAGGCGCCTTTCCCGAGTTGGGGATTCGTACTTTCCAGAACCTTGCATGGTCTGCCTCGGCGCATCTCTTTTTTAATCAGTCGCTGCTCCGGCCAGTGAAGGAACTCCATGCCCAAATCAGCGAGCCAAAAATCGGTGCCGGCGAATGGCTTCATCGTCTCCAGGCACGGGACCAGTTCTGGCAATTGAGACTCGGACTTCTCTGCCCTGGCGATCAAGTAATGGTTCGGGCGACCCTCGGTATGGATTACGATCAGTTTCTCGGCTCCAGCTCGCGGACCCGGCTGGGTTTGATAAACGGCCTTCCACAATCCATCTCCAACGATTACTTGAAATCGGATCACCAACTCCAACCGCTGGCTCGCGCCGTCGCGAGTTTTCAGCACCCCGGTCAACTCGGTGTTTTCCGTCGGACGCTGGCTGCGCAACTCAGCGGCCAAAACCTGCCCATCGTCTTTCTGTTTGACAATTTCGGATAGCGGGGCCGCCAAGCCACTCCATGACAAAAGCAATCCAGTAAGTGTGACGAGTGGGCGGCGACAAGAAATCATTTCAATCGGAGAACCAACGGGAGCGCCTCAGAAATATGACGAACAAAATGGACCTTTAGTTTCTTTCGAACTTCGGCTGGGACTTCCACCCAGTCCTTACGATTCTGTTCCGGCAAAACCACTTGTTTGATCCCCGAGCGGGAGGCTGCCAACACTTTTTCTTTAATCCCGCCGACCGGCATAACACGGCCGCGAAGACTGATTTCTCCCGTCATCGCGAGATCCGAACGAACCCGTCGCTGCGTCAGAAGCGAAGCAAGTGCCGCGGCAATCGTCAGTCCAGCGCTGGGACCGTCTTTTGGCGTTGCGCCGGCGGGGACGTGAATGTGGAGATCGCGCTTGTCATATCCGATCATGTCGAGATTCAGCGCTTTCGCCTGGCTCCTTAAATAGCTCAGGGCGGTTTGCGCGCTCTCCTTCATGATTTCTCCCAACGAACCAGTCAAAATCAAATTGCCTCTTCCCGGCATGCGGGTGGCTTCGACAAACAAAATTTCACCCCCAACGGGCGTCCAGGCGAGACCAATCGCGATGCCAACTTCCTTGAAGGCCTCGGCAGTTTCTGAAACAAACTTAGTCGGGCCTAGCAATTCGCTCAATGACTCCGGGGTAATGACCAAAGTGCGCGGCAATAAGGTGCTGCCGGCAATTTTGCGCGCGGCTTTGCGGATTAACGCGGCGATCTCGCGCTCAAGCTGCCGGACACCAGCTTCACGCGTGTAATCCTGAATCAAGTGGCGAAGCGTCGCTTCGGGAAATTTCACCAGCTTGGGCTTCAGGCCATGTTCCTCCAACTGCCGTGGTACCAGAAACCGTTTGGCAATCTGCTGCTTTTCCATTGCGGTGTAGCTGGGTAATTCGATCACCTCGAGGCGATCGCGCAAAGCCGGGTGAATTGGATCCAGCCAGTTGGCAGTCGTAATAAACAGCACGTGTGACAGGTCGAACGGCATTTCGAGATAATGGTCGGTGAAAGTGTTGTTTTGTTCCGGATCAAGAACCTCGAGCAGAGCCGAGGCCGGATCTCCGCGAAAATCCGACCCGACCTTGTCAACTTCATCCAAGAGGATCACCGGATTGTTGCTTTCTACACGCCGCAGACTTTGAATAATTCGCCCGGGAAGGGCGCCCACGTAGGTGCGTCGATGACCACGAATCTCCGCCTCGTCTCTCATCCCGCCAAGGGAGATCCGAATGAATTTCCGCCCAAGCGCGTCGGCAACACTCCGCCCCAATGAAGTTTTGCCCACCCCCGGCGGGCCCACCAGACAAAGAATGGGTCCTTTAAGTTTATGCTTGAGCTTAATGACGGCAAGGAACTCGATCAGGCGGTCTTTAACTTTGGTGAGACCGAAATGTTGTTCATCAAGAATGCGGGCAGCAGCGAGAAGATCGAGTTTGTCCTCGGTGGATTTGGTCCACGGAAGATTGATGATCCAATCAAGGTAGTTGCGACTGACGGTGTATTCGGCGACGGACGGAGAAATATGCTGAAGCCGCTCTAGTTCTTTGAGGGCAGCCTTTTTTGCCTCCGCCGGAAGATTATTTTTTTCGATCTGATCTTTGAGTCGATTTAGCTCGGACGTATTGGAGTCGCCTTCCCCCAGCTCTCGCTGGATAATACGCATCTGCTCACGAAGGAAGAAGTCGCGCTGATTCTTGGACATCGCAGTGGTCACCTCATTCTGGATCTTGGATCCCAGAGTCACAACTTCCAGTTCCCGGCCC
>JBDTOW010000666.1:0-3513 GCA_039933075.1 Verrucomicrobiota bacterium
GATGCGGGTCCAATGTTGGAGGTCGAAGCTCTCCGTGAACCTTCGCCCCGGATCGCGGCTGTGTCCAAGGGATTATGCGGACGTGCTGCGGCTGGTTCTCCGCACACAGCCGCGCTCCCATCGCAGGTCTTTTCTTGCCACGGTTCCGGTCTTTGTTTAGTTTTCGCCGCATCGATCCATGCGGCGTTCCACTGCGGTTTCTTGTACCCGACGTGGCATGGTTTCATAACATGAATTGAAGCATCGCTTAACCGGGGAATAGCTCATGAATAAAACGGTCCGCAACAAACTTTTCCTGATGATGGTGTTGGAATTCTTCATCTGGGGCGCGTGGCTTCCTCTGATCTTCGGTTACCTCCCCAGTCTTGGTTTTTCGGCTTCCGAGCCACCTCCGCTTCTCGCCCCGCTAATTCCGAAAGTGGTGGCCTTACTCTTCTCAGAACAGTCATTGATTCTCAATGCTTTTCCATTCGCCGCCATCGTTGGCATGTTTTTCAGCAACCAATTTGCCGACCGCAATTTCGCCGCGGAAAAATTCCTGGCGGTTAGTCATTTGATCGGGGGAGTGGCGATCCTGTCACTCGCCTGGGTGACGAGTTTCTGGCCGTTCTTCCTGTTGATGCTCGTGCATTGCCTGCTTTACGTGCCGACGATCTCGATCACGAACTCGATCGCTTTCACCCACATGAAGGATGCACAAAAGGAATTCGGCATCGTGCGCATGGGCGGAACCATCGGCTGGATTCTGGCGGCCTGGCCGTTCACGTTCATTCTCGTGGATTGGGCCAAGGTAAAGGCGGCCAACCCCCAGGGTTTGACCGACTGGCTGGGAACGGTGCTGGGGTCGGGTCTGACCGGACCGGCGTTGCAGGAAGGTACGCTCTGGACTTATATCGTCGCTGGTATCGCATCGCTTTTGCTTGCGGCATTCAGCCTGGCGCTGCCACACACTCCGCCGAAGCCGGCCACTTCGGCATCGAACAAACTCGCGTGGCTCGAAGCCACGCGGTTGCTTCGGCACCCATTCGTGCTGGTGCTGTGGCTGGTGACATTTCTCGATTCCTTCGTGCACTACTGTTACTTCAACTGGACCGGCACATTTCTCGGCAGCACCCAGGTGGGTATTCCCGGCAACTGGATCATGCCGGTGATGAGCGTGGGCCAAATCGCGGAAATCCTAACGATGTTTATCCTCGGCGCGACGCTGAAGCGCCTCGGTTGGAGGATGACGATGATCATCGGCATTCTGGGTCACGCAGCGCGTTTCGCGGTTTATGCATTTTTCCCCGAGCACAAGGGCTTGATTATCCTGGTCCAGGTGCTCCACGGCATTTGCTACGCGTTCTTCTTCGCCACGGTTTATATTTTTGTCGACGAGTTTTTCCCCAAGGATGCCCGCGCCAGCGCGCAAGGCTTGTTCAACGTGATGATCCTCGGCATCGGACAACTCGTGGCCAACTCGATCTGCCCTTACCTCATCCAGAAAGTGTTCACCCAAAACGGCGTGACCGATTTTCGCGGGCTGTTCCTGATGCCAATGAGCTTCGCGTTGTTCGCGGCCTTTCTGCTATTAGCCCTTTTCCATCCTCCGAAGAAAGCAGCGGTCAACGTCGAGGGCGTGCCGGCTCCGGCTCACTGATTCGAACTGTCAAATATATGAAGAACTTATCGGCATCCGATCTGCGTATCGTGGGACTCGTGTGCGCGCTGCTCGTGACAGCGAGCTCGCCGGCTTCAGCCCAGGATCTTACCAATGGTTTGGTTGCGTACTGGCCCCTCGACCAGGTGCAGGGCAATAAAACGCCGGACCTGGTTAATGGCTACGACATGCAATTGAACAATCTCTCCGCGGCCGATCTCGTCGAAGGTATTCGCGGCAAATGCTTCAGTTTCTCCAACCAGAAAAAGACACTGCTCAGCCGAGTGCATGGCGCCAATGACGAACTGCCCATCAACAAACAGGCGGCCTTCACCGTTTCACTTTGGACCAAGGTCAATGGCACCGGCCAGAGCGACCTGCGGGTGTTTTCCGAAGGCAACACGTCGAACAGCGATCCGCTCTTTAACATTGGGACTTCCAGCACCGGAGGCAACGGGTCGGTGGATTTGTTCTTGCGCCAAAGTGGCTTGGAGCCGGGGAACCATATCCTGACGACGGGCGAGCCGTTTGACGACCAGTGGCATCATCTGGTGTTTGTGCAACAGGAGGACGGGTCGCGGACGATTTACATCGACGGAGTAGCGGATGAGCTGGAGATCGCGGCCAAGCCAGCGGGAAGCTGGAAAGTGAATGACACAACCATTGGCGGGATCTTACGGGCGGCGCCAACGCACTGGGTATCCGGCCTCATTGACGAAGTTGCTCTTTGGAAACGCGCCCTCACCGCGGAGGAAATCAATAGCGTCAAAACCAACGGTGTGCCCAACGTGGGCACTTCCCCATTGCCACTCGAGATCAAGAAGTTCGCTGCTGACTTCCCCTCCGTAACGCAGGGTGACAAGGTAGTCCTGCACTGGGAAGCGAGCAAAGACGCCAGCCTTTCCATCGGTCCCGGCGTCGGGGACGTCTCCGCGCAGACGCAGTTTGGCGTCGGCAGCCTCGAACTCGCGGTGAACCAAACAACATCCTTCACGCTCACGGCCACAAGGGGGACCGAGACTTTGACGGCGCAAACAATCGTGCACGCCGTTTCGGGCGTGCAACCCAATTGGAGGCTGATCGAGAACTTCGAATTCCTGCCCGCGGGCGGAATCGCCGGCCAAGGCAATTGGCTGAATCCGGAAGGTCTGTTCTCGGTCGTCGATCTCGGAGCGAACAAGGCCCTGGGGTTTACTGGCGGAGCGAATTTGGCGGCGGTACCGCTCAACTCGTTGTCCCTGTCCGAGGGGCGAAAAGCCACGCTTTTTTTCCGCGTGTCGGTTCTGCCGGATGACACGGCAAGCGCCATCGGCGTTAACCTTGGTTTGACTGAAAGACCGATTCGGTTCAATGGCGATTTTACCGGCAACGTTGGTCCCTTCATTCGATTGGAGCGATTGGCTGATGGGGGAACGATCGATGCCCAGGCTCACAATGGCGTGGGCGCCGCGTTCGACGCGGTCGCGGATGCGCTCCAGCCGGGAGTTGTTTATCAGGTCTGGATCGATGTCGAAAACCGCGGGTTCGACGTCGGCGACCTCTATTCGGTCTATCTCGCCAAGGAAGGCGCCAGCCGCGCGACGCTGTTCCAGGACTACGTCGCCGATCGTGACGCGGTGAATATCGACCCGGCACTAGGAACGCCCGGACTTGACCTTAACTATCTTTTCTTTTCCGCCATTGACGCAAATCAAGGCACGAACACTGTTCTGTTCGATGACTTTTATCTCAGCTCGAACGGATTCAACACTTCGACCCCCGTGAGTTCATCGTCCTTCCAACCGCCACCCACGCAAATTGTGATCACAGGCTTCGCGTATAGCGCCGGAGCCAAGTCTTTCACGGTGACCTGGACGACTGAGGCAGGGCGAACT
>JBDTOW010000667.1:0-3508 GCA_039933075.1 Verrucomicrobiota bacterium
AATGCTCTGACCGGGGCGGATGGGCGGCATGGTGCGCTCGTCGATCCAGCGTTTTCCTTTATTTTGCGGGTCGAGCGCTCTTGCAGCCAGATGATGTCTCGGTTGTTGGTCCTGCAAAGTGCCGTTTATGATGAGCGGTCGAGTCGTTCGCCCGTCCGACCATCGTTTGATCTCGGAATGGCCATCGGCAAACGACAAGCCGCCGGATTTATTGTGATAACTGGCCGGCCAATCCACGATCTTGGTCGCCCCGGGCCGTTCCGGGTAGCCCGTCATGAGTATGGTTGGGTTCATAGTGAAACGGTAGCTCAGTGGCCCTTACTTTGGTCATCTCGCGGACCGGTAAAAACGAGCTTTGTCGTTCGGCACAACCAGGAGCGGGTTGGGCGCATTATCGAGGATGGACCACTGACCGGGAACGGAGGTCGCCGTCTCCAGGTGTTGGCCCGTCCAGGTTACCTCGATCTTTCCGGCCGCCAGCCTGATTGCCACCTGCGGTGGGTTGGCCGCCGCGACGATCCCTGCGATCCGAAACCCCTGATGCTCCGTGGCACCCTCATTAAGCGGGCCATTCCCGGTCTGGGTCTTGTCCAGGCGTCCAACGGCGTTCGCCCAGGAACCGCTTCGACGCACGCTGGTCTCTGGCGCTGTGGGGTCGGGCTCGAGCCATTCCCAAACATTTCCGGTCTGGTCGAACGTTCCATAGTAGCTCTTGGAATTCACATAGGCCCCCGCGTCCGTCGTGCCTCCATCGGCGGTATTGACGGAGTCAAAGTTTGCCGAGTTCTGTCCGCCGGACGGCAGTCCGCTCACGACCTCATCGCTCCGGGTGGCGAACATCCAGTAGCCGCCGCTCCCCTTGGTGGGATCATAATACGCCGCCTTGTACCACTCATTTTCCGTGGGAAGGAAAAACCGGGCGCCCGGGGTGCGCGCTCCGGGCGTGAGGGGGTCGGTGAATTTGTAAGCGCCGGTTTCTGTGTCGCCGTTTAGGCCCCCATTGTGGAGCCAGTTGCAAAACCGAAAGCCATTCAACGGCTCGATAAAGCGTATCGGCCGATTGGCCTTGCCGGCCTCCACCTTGTAAGTGTACCGGCCATCATCCCCGTCGCGAATGATCTCCATGTTTTCGTTGAAGAGTTCGTTGGGGTCCGTGGCAGCTTTCGCGTTTAGAAACGCGGCATATTGCGCGACGGTGACTTCGAATTTTCCAATCCTGTAGGTGTCGGCAACGGCACCAAATTGGAGGTCAGCTTGTGACACATCGGCCGGGTTGCCGGGGTTGCCGACGGTGACCACCTCGATATCGGGCGCTGGTGGCGGGTTGCGGGGCGGAAAGACATCGGACCTGGCAATGCGAAAACCCTGGTGTTCTGTTCCGCCCTCGGTGACCGGGCCTTGGCCTGTCTGGGTGTTGTCCAGCCGACCGATGGCATTCGCCCATGATCCGCTGCGCCGGCGCGAGATGGCCGGATCGACCAGCGGATCGGGCTCCAGCCATTCCCAAGTATTTCCTACCTGGTCGTAGGTTCCATAGTAGCTCTTGGAGTTCAGATAGGCTCCCACATCCGTCGTGCCTCCATCGTCGGTATTGACGGAGTCAAAGTTTGCCGAGTTTTTTCCGCCCGGCGGCAGTCCACTCAAGACCTCATCGCTGCGGACGGCGAACAACCAATAACCTCCGCCGCCAGCCTTTTGCGGATCATAGTAGGCCGCCTTGTACCATTCGTTCTCCGTGGGAAGGAAGACGAGCGCGTTCTTGTTCCTGGCTCCAGGCGCCGCCGGGTCGGTAAGGTCATAGGTTCCCTTTTCCGTGTCGCTCTTGCGGGTGGCGCCATTGTTCAGCCAGTTGCAATAGCGCATGCAGTCCAAGGGTTCCACATAGCGGATGGGGCGATCCGCCTTGCCCTCGGCCACCGTGTAGGTGTAGGCGCCTTCCTCGCCGGCCCGGGTGATCTCCATCAGTTCGTTAAACAACCCATTCGGATCGGAGGCTGCCTTGGAATTGAGGAAGGCAGAATATTCCGTAACGGTGACTTTATATTTGCCAATGAGGTAGGAGGTCGCCACCGAACCGAATTGGATGCCGTTTTGTTCCACATCCGGTGGATTTTTCAGATCGCCAACGCTCACAAAGCGGTTCGCATTTTGGGCCAAGGCCTGGCCAGCCAGAAGGAGAGCGATGGGAAGAAGGAGACGACTGTAGAGGGATGATCGAGTGTTCATGGTAAACTGATAGACATGTAAGGTGATTGCTGTATGGCGGGACTATAGAGGAAAAGAGCCACCTCGACTACCCATTCGCAGGGATAAACTGATATTTATCAGACCCGTCCGCGCGGGCAGATCTTGACGGGCAGCAAAGACCTTCCATACTCGCATTGTTCCGTGTTTGCCTGAGCGATGAAACCCATTTTCGAACGCGTTCCCCGCTCTCAAATGGAATCGCTCTACTGCGAAGTGGTGCTTCCGTCCACCGTCCCGACCCCGTGGCATTTTCATCCGGAGTGCCAGGTCACACTCGTGTTGAACAGCTACGGGCATCGTGTCGTGGGCGACAACATCGCGAGCTTCGGCCCGGGCGATTTGGTGTTCATCGGACCAAACCTGCCGCACGTCTGGCAGCACGAAGGGTTGCAACGCAATGGCGACGGCAAGGCTTACTCCATTGTGGTGCAATTCCTCGACGATTTCCTCGGGAAGGAATTCTTCGCGCGCCCGGAGTTGGAGCCGGTGCAAAAGCTTGTCACACGTGGAGCTGCGGCCTTGCAGGTCAACGGTCCAACCCGGAAGGAGGTCGCCGAGCGTGTGCAGTCGCTCGCCCAGGCACGCGGGCTGCGGCGCATCGTCTGGCTGCTGGACATCCTCGAACTGCTCGCAGCGTCGAAAACGCTGCGCCCGATTTCCAGTCCGGGCTTTCAGCCGAACCTGAATCCGTTCGACCAGGCACGCGTGGGCAAGGTCTGCGCCTACGTGAATGCGCACCTGGACGAGCCGATTTTTCGCGACGACCTCGCGCGGATGCTGAACTTAAGTCCTGACGCGTTTGGACGGTTCTTCCGCAGTCGCACGGGCAAGACGCTGCCGGCTTTTGTGAATCAACTGCGCGTGGGCCGAGCCTGCCGGCTGCTCGCGGAAACGGACATGGCAGTGATTGAAATCGCCATGCAATGCGGGTTTGAAAACCTCTCGAATTTCAACCGGCAATTCCTCCACCAGATGCGGCGAACACCGCGCGATTACCGGCAGACGATGGCGAAGACGCGGTGAGAGGAGGGTTGTGAATGAAAATTGAAAATCGAGAATTGGCAATTGGCAGAGTTGGCGGACGCTGGTGGTTCACTGATTTCACGTTCTCCACTCAAAGGATGCCCCGAAATTCCATTCCTTCCTCGGGACTGCGGACAACCTCTGTGTTCCTTCGTTTCTCTGTGGTTCAAGGTGGATCGGAGTTAACCACAGAGCAACGAAGGGACACAGAGACAATCGATTTTGGATTTTGGATTTT
>JBDTOW010000668.1:0-3504 GCA_039933075.1 Verrucomicrobiota bacterium
CCTCGGGATATTTGCCGTGCTCGACGATCAATGCGCGTGGCATGATCATCGCGGCGAGTTCGGCATCGCCGAAGCGATCGAGCAGCGACCAAACGTTGCGATAAAGCGGCAGTTCGGGACTGCGTTGGCCAAGACCGAATGCGCCGCACACGCCGACCGCGAGAAACCGCGTGTCCACCGCACCGGCGTAAAGCGCCAGCAACCCACCTTCGCCATAGCCGACGATGCCCAGTTCCTGCCGGCAGGTGCCTGGACCCTGGATACGTTCCATCATCGTCTGCCAGTCGTTTGTGCGAGGGCCCGCTGTGCGGGTCGCGTCGAGCCAGTCGGCGGCGGCCAGGAGTTTCTGAACTTCGTAACCGAGCGGCGTTCGGCCCATTTCGTAGCTCGCCCGCCAGAGAGTTTCGCGCTGGCTATGCTTCACTGTTCGCACGCCTGGGTTGCCGGCAAACGTGTCGCTGCGGTCGATCAAACACGGAACCAGCACGCGGCAACCTGCCTCGGCGAAGCGTCGCGCAAACTGCTGTTCCGCCGGCACTCCGGACGCGAGCCCGATCACCTGCTCCGGGGTCCAGTCGCAATCTGGAACCGCGATGAGGTCGGCCTTCGGTTCGCCGTCGGGTTGCACCAACAAGCCTTCGCCTTCGACGCCCCGGAATACGTTCCACGCAACCTGGTAAATGCGATAGCCCGGGCCACGACCGATCTCCGCCGAATTCGGCGACGCGTTCGTACCGACCGGCGCAATGAAACGCATCTGAACTGGTTCGCGCTTGTCCACTACGCCCAGGATTTCGCGCAGCCGGACACGATTGGTCTCGGCAGTCTGAAAGATGGATTTCAGGAACGCATCCGGCGACGAGATATTTCGCGGCCAGTACGAAGCGCGGTTCTTGGACACATCTGCCAGGACGCGGTCGAGATATTTATCGATTCCGTTGACCATTTGGGCCGCGAGATCGCCCTCCATCGTGAGCGGTTGGGTGCCGGGAAACGGCTGCGCAATGCTCCAGGTTTGCAGGAGTGGCAGGAGTGGCAGGAGTGCAACGATGCCGAATGAGCGCTTAAGTGCTTTCATAAAAGAATCGTCAAGGCGACTAACCCGATTGTTTCGGGGCCGGAAAAGTAAGGCGGGCGCCTCGCCTGCCTCGGACAAGCGGGACGCCCGTCCTACTTTATCCGGCCCTCCGACACCACGGTGTCCACTCATACACAGTTTGAAATGTTCAGGCTAAGGGTTACCGAAAGAGTGAACACCAGAGAGGCGATCCAAATCCATAACATTTTGCTCGTGACTGCGAACCGAAAACTCCGAATGTCGATCGACTGTTCGCATCAACCGATACGACACGCCGGACTTTACTTCCGTTTCGAAGAATTCCGGTGTGCGAGCACGTTGCTATGGGGCAAACGCGCGCGGCGGAGGGAAGAATGGAGAATGGAGGAAACCCTAACCTACACGAGGGCCAGGAAATAAATCGCTTTTTCATCGCTCCAAATGCAATAGAATACTTTGATGTTGCAGCGGGATATTGCACGATGACGTTCGGTGGTCTGTAAGGCTCCGCTCCCGAAAGCAACTTTGTAAGGATAAACAGATGATTGGCTTGAATGCATTAGGATTTCTCGCGCTCCCGGCGCTCTTCATTCTGAATCTCGGCGCCGAAACAGTCACCAACAACCCGGTTGCCGACACAACATTGTTCGAGCCCCATACTTCCAACAATCTGGGTGGCCATTTTGACGTGTCAGCAGGCACGACGCGTGAGGGATCGCGGGCACGCGGACTTTTTGGTTTTGATTTCGCGGGACGAATTCCTCCATCGGCCACCATCACCTCCGCTTCCCTGCGACTGACCGTGACGAAAGTCCCTACGGGTGGAGGTGTCAATTCCGTGTTCGAATTGCGGCGCGTCTTGCAGCCGTGGGGCGAAGGAAACAAAACTTCCACCCAGGGAGGTGTAGCCTCCGCCGGCGAAGCTTCCTGGAATGATCGGCTCGCTGGCACGGCGTCGTGGACTATGCCTGGCGGCCAGATTGGCGCCGATTTCTCGATCGTAGTGAGCGCCACTGCTCCTGTCGCCGGGCTCGGCAACGTCACCTTTGTTTCCGGTCCAGGCCTCATCGTGGACGTTCAAGCGTGGGTGGTCAACGCCGGGACAAACCTCGGCTGGGCCTTGCTGAGCCAGTCTGAAGACCAGCCCGAAACGGCTCGTCGCTTTGCCTCCCGGGAAGATCCCAACAACGCCCCGCAACTCGTCATTGAATATTCGCTCGGCGCTGCCGAGCTTCGCATCACGAACATTTCGTTGAACCAATCGAGCGGCACAGTTTTTTGGACGGGCGGAAAAGGGCCGTTTCAATTGCAGAGCAAGGCGAACCTGGATGCAGCCAATTGGATCGATGACGGCCAACCCACGCAAACGAGCCCGGCCATATTCCCGGTCACGGGCAGCGCCTCTTTTTTTCGAGTGGCCGACGCCGCCACACGGCCTATTCCCACTACCGCGGTAGAAGCGACGATCTTCAAGGACGAATAGCGCAGAGGACGCTACGTCTGGGAAGTTCAAAAGCAATTACGATTAAGAATCTTGGAGGAGCCGCTCATTGGTTTTGCAAACGTTGGAGTAATTCTTGCGCAATCGGCCGTGACGGCTGTGCTTCAACCAAGCGCTGAAGCAATTCACGAGCGGCCGCCGGATTGGATTTCGACTCTTGCATCGCGATCGTCAGACATTTCGCATAACCGGTCGAAAAGTCGGGGCTGATGCGCGCGCTTTCCACGAACGCATCAACAGCTCGCGGCGTGTTTCCCTCCGCCTCCGCCTCCGCGACCAAACCGTGCACGTAGACGTCGCGAGCGGCGATGAAGTCAGACAGTTCACGAATGAATCGATCCGCGGGATCGCCATCGGACTGGATCAATTCGCGTGCATCGGCTGCATGAAGATCTAACAGAGTGAGCAATCGTCCGTAAGGTGTCTGCTTTCGAACATAGTCAAATTGCGGCGCCTGAAAGAGGACTACCGGATGATCGTCGGTGTTGAGCGGCGCGGCGCGGGAGAAATCGCGCAAAGCATCGGGCGCGGCAAGCAGACAGCCGAACAGTTGAAACTCGTCCATCAGCGTGAGCGATTTTAATTGCGCCAGGAGCTTAGGATCGCGGACGCGTTGTCCAAACCAATTGGCTGGATATCGGATCGGTTCAGGTGTGCCCACCAGACCGAGTACAGGGGTGTCCACATTGAGCCGGAGAAGGTAACCGCGAGTGTGCGGAAAGACTTCGAGGAACGTTCGCACGATCACCTTGAGTATCGGCTCGTCGAGCTGGAATAACGGCAGCCATTGACAGAAAAGCCCGCCACCAGCCAGACGCTGGCGAATCGCCTGAAAATGTTCCCGGGTATAGAGTGCTCCGGCACCATCGCGTGCCGGATGAAACAGATCCGCTACAATCACGTCGTATCGGGTCTCAGTCACTCGTACAAAACGCCGCGCGTCGGC